>NZ_AQOI01000880.1:0-758 GCF_000364665.1 Xanthomonas sp. SHU 199 | reverse complement strand
ACCAGGCTGTCCACCGCCGGCCGCCACTGCCGTCGGTAGCTGAACCGGCGCGGATCGGCGGCCTCGGCACCGGTGGCGCCGAACGCGGCGGCGGCGAACGGCTGCAGCGGATGCCGCACGACCAGCGCCGTGGCCGCGCCCGGATCGGCGTGGTACTGGGCGGCGCAGGCCAGCAGTTCGCCGACCAGCGGCGAGGGTTCGCGCACGCTGCCGTCGCGCGCGTCGGCGCCCAGGTAGCTCAGGTAGAACACCTCCTGCGCCGAGGCGAACAGCTGCAGGAACAGGAAGCGGTCGTCCTCGCGCGTCGAACGGTCGCCGTGGCGGCGGCGGGTGGTGCCCAGTTCGGCGGTGAGGCGGTTGAGCCCGGCGGCCGGATCGCGGCGCGGGAAGTCGCCATCGTTCATGCCCAGCAGGCAGATGACCCGGAACGGCAGCAGCCGCATCGGCACCATGCGGCCGAAGCTGATGCCGCCGGTGAGCAGCGGCGCACGCGTGTCCGATTCGCCCAGCACCGCGGCGAAGTGCGCACGCACCACCTCGGCCGGTACCGCCTCGGCATAGTCGGCGCGGGAGGCATCGCGCGCGAACTGGTCGATCAGCGCGCGCAACCGCTCCAGCGCGCGCTGCTGGCGCGGCGCCGACGGACTCTGCGGCAGCAGCGCCTCGAGCAGGCCCAGCAGCACTTCGCGCCACTGCGCCGGCTGCATCGGCTCGGCCAGCGCGGCCTGGTGGCGGTCGAGCACGCGCAGCAGGCGCAG
>NZ_AQOI01000879.1:0-4195 GCF_000364665.1 Xanthomonas sp. SHU 199 | reverse complement strand
CTGCCGTTGCCATGGGTGCCCGAGCCGCTGCCGCAGGCGCCACGCGACGCCCGCGCGTCCGCCAGCGCCGCGGCGCCGCAGCGGATCCTGCTGGTCGAAGACGATCCGACCGTGGCCGAAGTGGTCGGCGGCCTGCTGCGCGCACGCGGCCACCACGTCACCCACGCCGCGCACGCGCTGGCCGCGCTGACCGAAGCGGCGGCCAGCGCGTTCGACATCGCCCTGCTCGATCTGGACCTGCCCGGCCTGGACGGCCTGGCGCTGGCGCGGCAGTTGCGCGCCTTCGGCTACGGCATGCCGCTGATCGCGGTCACCGCCCGTGCCGACGCCGACGCCGAACCGCAGGCGCGTGCGGCCGGTTTCAGCGGGTTCCTGCGCAAGCCGGTGACGGGCGAGATGCTGGCGAAGGCGGTGGAGGCGCCAGACGATGGAGAAGGCAGCAGGAGCGAGGAGGGCAGGTAAGTCACACCCGTCCGGTATCCGCAGCAGGTGTGACCAGCAGAGGGCAGGTGCCTTCCAGGCTGCATGCAGTCGGGACTGAAGTCCCTCCCACATGGAGCGGGTAGCGCATCCCGCTCCTGCGACTCCCCAATCCCGGCTCCCCAATCCCCAATCCCGGCTACTCCGCCACTTCCTCCACCTGCTTCGGCAGCGGCCGCGTATCCGGCAGCTGCCAGAAGATCAGGGTCGAGGTCAGGGTGATCGCGCCAACGCAGACGAAGGTCGCATGCAGCGCCGCGGTGGCGCCGTGGGTGTCGCCGAGGTGGGTGTTGAACGCGGCCAACAGGCTGCCGGCGGCCGCGGCGCCGAAGCCGGTGGCCAGCATCATCACCATCGACAGCAGGCTGTTGCCGGCGCTGGCCTGGTCGCGGTCCAGGTCGCGCAGGGTCACCGTGTTCATGACGGTGAACTGCAGCGAGTTGACCGCGCCGAACAGCGCCAGCTGCAGCAACCGCCAGCCCAGCGGCTGGCCGGCGTCGAACAGCAGGAAGCTGGCCATCGCGGTGCCGACCAGCACGGTGTTGGTCATCAGCACGCGGCGGTAGCCGAAGCGCTCCACCAGCTTCACCGCCGCGCGCTTGGAGGCCATGCCGGCCAGCGCCACCGGGATCATCATCAGCCCGGCGTTCATCGGGCTCATGCCCAGGCCCACCTGCAACAGCAGCGGGATCAGGAACGGCATGCTGCCGCTGCCCACGCGCGAGAACAGGTTGCCGAGGATGCCGATGCGGAAGCTGGCGACCTTGAACAGGTGCAGCGGGAACAGCGGCGCCGCCGCGTTGGCTGCGTGCAACCAGTAGCCGATCAGCGCCGCCAGCCCGGCGATCGCCAGCAGCATCACGAAGGCGTGGCGCAGGCCGAGCTCGGAGATGCCGTCCAGCGCCAGCGACAGCGCGACCATGCCGAAGGCCAGCATCGCGTAGCCGATCAGGTCGAAGCGGGTACGCTGCTCGCCGTAGAAGTCCGGCATGATCTTCAGCGCGGCGGCGAAGCCGATCGCGCCGATCGGCAGGTTGATCAGGAATACCCAGTGCCAGGACGCCACCTGCACCAGCCAGCCGCCCAAGGTCGGGCCAACCAGCGGCCCGATCAGCGCGGGGATGGCGATGAAGCTCATCGCGCTGAGGAACTGCGCGCGCGACACCGAGCGCATCACCGCCAGCCGGCCCACCGGCAGCAGCATCGCGCCGCCGATCCCCTGCAGCACCCGCGCGGCCACCAGATACGGCAGCCGCGGCGCCGCCGCGCACAGCAGCGAGCCGAGGGTGAACAGCACGATCGCGGCCAGGAAGGTGCGGCGGGTGCCGTAGCGGTCGGCGATCCAGCCGGAGGCGGGAATGAACATCGCCACCGCCAGCGCGTAGCTGAACACCACCGACTGCATCTGCAAGGGGCTCTCGCCCAGGCTGCGCGCCATCGCCGGCAACGCGGTGTTGACGATGGTCGCATCCAGCATCTGCATGAAGATGGCCAGCGACACCAGCCACAGCAGCGGACGGAAACTGCGCGCGTTGGGAACGGCGATCGGATCGGAGGAGGGCGCGGACATCGGTACGCAGGGCGACGCGAGGGGGCGATAGGATCGCGCAGATCGCGTCGCCGTGTCGTGCAGTTGCGCGCGTTGCGTGCTAGCGATGCAGCGCGCGCTCAGCGATCCATACTGCGGACGCCTCGGTGGATTGCGCCTAGCAGGCAGCCGCTCCTACGCGAAAGCGCAAGAGATCGAGCGCACGGTCAGATCGCCGACCGTGCGCGAGACTGGAATCCCCAATCCCCAATCCCCAATCCCCAATCCCGGCTTTTAAGCGCGCCGACTATGCCGCTGCACCGCCTCCACCAGCGCGCCAACATGCTCCGGCTGCATGTCCGGCGACAGGCCGTGACCGAGATTGAACACATGGCCGTCCAGCGAGCCGCCGTTGCCGTCGGCATAGCTGCGCAGCACGCGCTGCACTTCGCGGTCGATCGCCTCCGGCGCGCCGTACAGCATCGCCGGGTCGAGGTTGCCCTGCAGGGCAACGCGGCCGCCGGTACGGCGCGCGGCGTCGGCCAGGTCGATGGTCCAGTCCACGCCCACGCCTTCCGCACCGGAGGCCGCGAGCTCTTCCAGGTAGGGCGCGTTGCCCTTGCCGAACAGGATCAGCGGGGTGCGCTCGGCGCCGTCGCCGCGCGCCAGTTCGCGGGCGATGCGCTGCAGGTAGGGCAGGGAGAACTCGCGGTACATCGCCGGGCTCAGCACGCCGCCCCAGGTGTCGAACACCTGCAGCGCCTGCGCGCCGGCCGCGCGCTGCGCCGCCAGGTAGGCGATTACCGCGTCGGTGTTGACCGACAGCAGTGCGTGCAGCGCCGCGGGGTCGTTCAGCGCCAGCGCCTTGATCCGCGCGTAGTTGTCGCTGCCGCCGCCCTCGACCATGTAGCAGGCCAGGGTCCAGGGGCTGCCGGAGAAGCCGATCAGCGGCACGCTGCCGTCCAGTTCGCGGCGGATCACCCGCACCGCGTCCATCACGTAGCGCAGCTCGGTTTCCATGTCCGGCACGCCGAGCCGGGCGATCGCCGCGGCGTCGCGCACGGGGTGGCGGAACTTGGGGCCTTCGCCTTCGACGAAGTACAGCTCCAGGCCCATCGCATCGGGAATGGTGAGGATGTCCGAGAACAGGATCGCCGCGTCCAGCGGGAACCGCGCCAGCGGCTGCAGGGTCACTTCGCAGGCCAGCTCCGGGGTCTTGGCCATGGCCAGGAAGCTGCCGGCGCGGGCGCGGGTGGCGCGGTACTCGGGCAGGTAGCGCCCGGCCTGGCGCATCAGCCACACGGGGGTCTGGTCCACGGGCTCGCGGCGCAGCGCGCGCAGCAGGCGGTCGTTCTTGAGCATGGGGATTCCTTAGCGCGGCGCGTCGGCGCCACGGGTGAACATGACCTGGAAGCCGCGCTTGAGCTGGGCGTCGCGGGCTTTCTCGAAGGCGGCGTTGGCGTCTTCCTGCTGCAGGTAGAGCTCGCGCCGCAGCTGCGCACGGCCGCCGATCTGGCCGCTCTCGCGCAACAGTTCCCAGCCGCCGAGCAGGTCCGGCTGCAGGGTCAGCTGCAGGTAGCGTGGCGGCTCGTTGCCGTCGGGGCGTTGCTGGAGGAAGACGCGCATGCGTCGATTGTAGCGGGTGCCGGTGCAGGCGACGTGGTCCGATCGGCGGAACGCTGCGGCCGCTCAGCCGGCACGGAAGCCGCGGCGATACGCCGACGGCGGCAACCCCAGGTCGCGCGTGAACTGCAGGCGCAGCGCGCCGGCGCTGCCGAAGCCGCAGTCGGCGGCGATGCGCTCCAGCGGTAGGTCGGTGCGCTCCAGCAGTTGCTGGGCGCGGACCAGGCGCTGGTGCGCCAGCCACTGCACCACGGTGGTCCCGGTCACATGGCGGAACTGCCGGGTGAAGCTGCGCCGGCTCATCCGCGCGTGCGCGGCCAGCGCGTCCAGGCGCAGCGGCTGCTCCAGGCGCTGCAGCATCCAGTCCAGGGTCGGGCCCAACTGGGCGTCGCGGCGGCTGGCCGGCAGCGGCTGTTCGATGTACTGCGCCTGCCCGCCCTGGCGGTGCGGCGCCACCACCAGGCGCCGGGCGATGCGGTTGGCGACGTCGGCGCCGTGGCGGCGCCGCACCAGGTGCAGGCAGCAGTCGATGCCGGCGACGGTGCCGGCCGAGGTCAGCACGTC
>NZ_AQOI01000878.1:0-311 GCF_000364665.1 Xanthomonas sp. SHU 199 | reverse complement strand
GCGGCGCCGCACGCAGGCGGGCCAGGTCGGCCGCGCGCAGTCGTACCGGTTCGCGCACGTACACGTCCGCGCGCAGCAGCGGGGTGCCGCGCGCCTGCAGGTGTGCGGCGATCAGGCCGCGGCCGCCGGGGGCGGTGATCAGTCCCACCGGCAGGTCGTGCGCGGACATTTCCGGCAGCGCCAGCAGGCCGTCGCTGTCCATCCGCGCCGGCGTCGCCACCTCGGCGATGCCGTGCTGGCGCAAGGCGCGCGCCGTGCCTGCGCCCACTGCCAGCCAGCACTGGCCGGGGCGTGCCGCCAGCGGCTGCAGC
>NZ_AQOI01000877.1:0-3647 GCF_000364665.1 Xanthomonas sp. SHU 199 | reverse complement strand
CAGGCGGGCGACACGGACATGCGAACTCGGACAGCGACGGCGGATCGGTCAGTGTACGGCGCGATGCAGGGACAGGTCGCCCGAGGCGGCATGCCGCGGCGCGCGACTGCGGAGAGGAGCGGCTTCAGCCGCGACGGGCGTGACCGGGAAGGCCCGTCGCGGCTGAACCCGCTCCTCCGGAAGCAGGTTTGCGTATTTCTGGAAGCACCGTTCCCGCCTCAGCCCCCGTCACGCTCCTCGCGCGGCGGGAAGCGCAGCACGACCCCGCGCGGCGGCGCCGGCGGTGGCTGCCACAGCACCGGCACCTGGGTCGGCGGCGGCGGTTCCAGTTCGTCGTCGGCGGCGAGGAGGTCGTCGGTCTCGTCCTCGTCCTCCCAGCTGTAGCGCTTGCGCGGCGGCAGCGGATCGCGATGGCGCAGCAGCAGCGCGGCGACCACGCCGCCCACCGCGCCGCCCAGATGCGATTGCCAGGACACCCCGTCCTCGTGCGGCAGCACCGTCACCAGCATGCCGCCGTAGAACAGGAAGGCGATCATGCTGGCGGCGATCGCGGCGCGGTCGCGGCGCAGCAAGGCCAGCACGAGCACCAGGAACAGCAGGCCGTGGGCGACGCCGCTGGCGCCCAGGTGATGGCTGCCGGGATCGCCGAGCCACCAGGCGCCCAGGCCCGAGCCCAGCCACAGCAAGGGCAGCCCGGCCACGGTGGCGCGCGGATACACGCTGCCGGCCAGGGTGCCCAGGATCAGCAGGGCGCCGGCGTTGGCCCCCAGATGCTCGAGCGAGCCGTGCAGCAGCGGTGCGGTCAGCACGCCGAGCAGGCCGGCGGCCGTGTGCGGCGCGACCGCCCAGGGCCGCCAGTCGAACAGGCCCTGGCTGGCGAACACCGCCACCAGCACCGCCACGAAGGCCAGGCTGACATTGAACGCGCGCAGGATCCGCGCACGGTCGAAGCGGCCCTGCGCATCGGGTTCGGGCGTGGGCGAGGGGAGCGAAGAGGTGTCCATGCTCCCTGGATGGCGGCGCCGGGCGTCCAAGGCAAGGCGCCGCCGATGGGAGGGACTGGCCGCGGCCGCGGGACAATCCGCGGCCGCGGCGCCCGCGCCGGGTCAGTGCGCCGGCTTGGCCGGGCGCAGCAGGCTCAGCACCACGGTGGCGCCGATCACCACCGCCACCGCCAGCAGCGACACCAGCACCGGGATCTTGTACAGGTCGATGATCAGCATCTTGGTGCCGATGAACACCAGCACGATCGCCAGGCCGTAGGGCAGCAGGTGGAAGCGGTCGGCCATGCCCGCCAGCAGGAAGAACATCGCGCGCAGGCCCAGCACCGCGAACACGTTGGAGGTCAGCACGATGAACGGGTCGGTGGTGATCGCGAAGATCGCCGGGATGCTGTCCACCGCGAAGATCACGTCGGTGATCGCGATCAGCATCAGCACCGCGAACAGCGGGGTGAACCAGCGCTTGCCTTCCTGGGTCACGCTCAGCGCGTTGCCGTGGTACTGCGGGGTCAGGCGCAGATGCTTGCGCATGAAGCGCAGCACCGGGTTGGCCTCCAGGTCCGGCTCCTTGCCCGCCGAGAACCACATCTTGATGCCGGTCAGCAGCAGGAACGCGCCGAACACGTACAGCAGCCAGTGGAACTTGGTCAGCAGCACCGAGCCGGCGAAGATCATCACCGCGCGCAGCACGATCGCGCCGAGCACGCCGATCACCAGCACGCGCTGGCGCTGCTCCTCCGGCACCGCGAAGTAGCTCATGATCATCAGGAACACGAAGATGTTGTCGACCGCCAGCGACTTCTCGACCAGGTAGCCGGTCAGGAACTCAAGGCCCAGGCGGTTGCCGGTGGCCACGTCGATGGTCTCGCGCAGGTACCACCACAGGCCGGCGTTGAACGCCAGCGCCAGCGCGATCCAGCCGATGCTCCACCACAGCGCTTCCTTGAAGGTGACCTTGTGCGGACCGCCGTGGCGCATCAGCACCAGGTCCGCCAGCAGCGCCACGACCACCACGATCGCGAAACCGCCCCACAACCACACGTTGCCTATCGTTTCCATTGGGAATTTTCCGTCAGTGAACAGGGAACCTCGGGGCCGCGTTGGCGGAGGCGTTCCGGACGGAGACGACGGATGTCGTCCAGAGGGTGCCTTCGCCACAGCGGCGAAGGTCTCGCTCGCAGCCGATGCACCGGCTGCCGTTGCACCGGAGCCCGCGGGCTCGAATTGACGGCGACAACGTCGGGAGCTACTCCCCTTCTGCGGGCATTCTTGCGGCTGCCGGCGGTGCCGTCAATCGGGGCGGCTACAATGGCGTTCATGAATAGTCCCCTGCCCGTAGTCCGCCTCAAGAACGCCTGGCGCTCCAGCCATCCTTGGATCTTCCAGAAACTGGTCGAAAAACCCGCCGCCAGGCCCAAGCCGGGCGCGCTGGTGGACGTGGTCGGGGTGGACGGCGACTGGATCGGCCGCGGCTTCTACAACGGCCACTCGCGTATCGCCGTGCGCATCCTCGAGACCCATCCCGACATCGCCGTCGACGAAGCGTGGTTCGCGCGCAAGATCGCCGAGGCGGTGTCGCTGCGCCGTGACGTGCTCAAGCTGGACGCGGTCAGCGATGCCTGGCGCGTGGTGCATGCCGAGGGCGACGGCTTGTCCGGCCTGGTGGTGGACCGCTACGGCGACCTGCTGGTGGTGGAGTTCTTCAGCGCCGGCATGTTCCGCCACCGCGAGTGGATCTACGCCGCGCTGCGCGCGCAGTTCCCCGGCGCGCGCTTCTACAGCTTCGCCGAGGAGCACGTGCAGAAGCAGGAGAGCTTCGACTACCGGCCGGTGTCCAGCAGCGGCGAGCGCCCGGAGCCGGCGATCATCAGCGAATACGGCGTGCGCTTCCGCGCCGATCCGGCCGGCGCGCACAAGACCGGCTTCTTCGCCGACCAGCGCGAGAACCGGCAGTGGCTGAGCCAGCAGGTGGAGGGCAAGCGCGTGCTCGACCTGTGCTGCAACACCGGCGGCTTCGCGGTGTACGCCAAGGTCCGCGGCGCCACCGAGGTGGTCGGCGTGGACATCGACGAGGACGTGATCGAGATCGCCAAGGGCAACGCCCGCCTCAACGACGTGCGGCCCAAGTTCGTGCAGGCCGACATCTTCCCGTACCTGCGCGATGCCGCCGCCCGCGGCGACCAGTACGACGTGGTGATCCTGGACCCGGCCAAGATGACCCGCGACCGCGACCAGGTGATCCCGGCGCTGAAGAAGTATCTGGACATGAACAAGCTGGCGCTGGGCGTGGTCGCTCCGGGCGGCCTGTTCGCCACCTTCTCCTGCACCGGCCTGGTCGCCGAGCACGAGTTCCTGGACATGCTGCGCCGCGCCGCCTATTTCTCCGGCCGCACCATCCAGATCCTGAAGGTGGCCGGCGCCGGCGCCGACCACCCGTTCATGGCCCACGTGCAGGAATCGCGCTACCTCAAGGCGGTGTTCTGCCGCGTGCTGGACTAGCGCGCCACGCATGCGCAAGGCCGAGCGGCGATGCGTGCGTGACGGCCTGATCCGGGCGCGCCGGCCGGCGATCGACGCCGCCGCTGCATGAAGATCGTCATCGCCCCGGACGCGTTCAAGGAAAGCCTGTCCGCGGCGGAGGCGGCC
>NZ_AQOI01000876.1:0-713 GCF_000364665.1 Xanthomonas sp. SHU 199 | reverse complement strand
GCCTTCCGCAGCGTGTTCCCGGAGGCGCAGTACGTGCTGCTGCCGTTCGCCGACGGCGGCGAGGGCACGGTGGACGCGCTGGTCGCCGCTGGCGGTGGGCGCCGGGTCGCCTGCACGGTGACCGGGCCGCTGGGCGCGCCGGTCGCCGCGCAGTTCGGCCTGAGCGAGGACGGCGGCACCGCCCTGATCGAGATGGCCGCGGCCAGCGGGCTGATGCTGGTGCCGCCGCAACAGCGCGATCCTTGCCTGACCGGCACCCGCGGCGTCGGCGAACTGATCCTGGCCGCGCTGGATGCCGGCGCGCGCCGGCTGCTGATCGGCATCGGCGGCAGCGCCAGCAACGACGGCGGCGCCGGCATGGCGCAGGCCCTGGGCGTGCGCCTGCTGGACATGCACGGCCGCGACCTGGCCGCCGGCGGCGCGGCGCTGGGCGCGCTGGCGCGCATCGACCTGGACGGGCTGGACCCGCGACTGCGCGAGTGCACCATCGAGGTCGCCTGCGATGTCGACAACCCGCTGACCGGGCCGAGCGGCGCCTCGGCGGTGTTCGGGCCGCAGAAGGGCGCCACGCCGGCGATGGTCGCGCAGCTCGATGCCGGGTTGCGGCACTACGCCGAGGCGATCGAACGCAGCTTGGGCGTGGCAGTGGCGTCGCTGCCCGGTGCGGGCGCGGGCGGCGGCATCGGCGCGGCCCTGGTCGCCTTCCTCGGCGC
>NZ_AQOI01000875.1:0-327 GCF_000364665.1 Xanthomonas sp. SHU 199 | reverse complement strand
GGCCCGCTGGCCGACGCGATGCAGCGCCGCGCGGCCGATCAGCTCGGCCCCGGGCGCGCGTTGCGGCGCGACGCCGACGGCACCCTGTGGCTGCAGTTGGCCACGCCCACGCCGCTGTGGATCGCGTTCTCCAGCCAGCCGCGCGAACACGGCCTGCGCCGGTTCTCGGTGGCGATGCTGGCCGGTTGCGCGCTGCTGGTCTGGCTGGCCGCTGCGCTGGTCGCACGGCGCCTGGTGCGGCCGCTGCGGCAACTGGCGCAGGCCGCGCCGCACCTGGTCCGCGGCGAACAGGCCGCACCGATCGCCACCGGCGGTCCGCGCGAGGTC
>NZ_AQOI01000874.1:0-612 GCF_000364665.1 Xanthomonas sp. SHU 199 | reverse complement strand
TGGGGAGGGCCCGGCGCGGCTGCTGCACGTGGCCAGCCTCAATCCGGTGAAGGACCAGACGACCCTGTTGCGCGCACTCGCTGCGCTGGCCCGCGCCGGGGTCGACTTCCGCATCGACCTGGTCGGCGTGGACACCCTCGACGGTGCGATGCAGCGCCTGGTCGCCACGCTGGGCCTGAGCGCGCGCGTGCGCTTCCTCGGCTTCAAGACCCAGCGCGACCTGCGGCCGCTGGTGGAGGCGGCGGATCTGCTGGTGTTGTCGTCGCAGCACGAGGCCGGGCCGCTGGTATTGCTGGAAGCGGCGGTGGCCGGCGTGCCGACCGTGGGCACCGCGGTCGGGCATCTGCAGGAGTGGGCGCCGTCGGCGGCGCTGGCGGTGCGGGTCGGCGACTGGGCCGGGCTGGCCGATGCGCTGCGCCAGGTGCTCAGCGACGACGACCTGCGCCTGCGCCTGGCCTGGGCGGCGCAATGCCGGGCCGTGCGCGAGGACGCCGACTGCAGCGTGCGCGGCTTCACCGCGCTGTACCAGCGCCTGTGCGCACCGCGCAGCACCGATGAGCGGCGCGCGGCGCAGAACGGTTGACGCGCAGCGCGGCGTGCCGGCGCTTCGCC
>NZ_AQOI01000873.1:0-1282 GCF_000364665.1 Xanthomonas sp. SHU 199 | reverse complement strand
GGCTTCAGCCGCGACGTGCGCCGCCACAACGGCTGTCGCGGCTGAAGCCGCTCCTGCGACGGTCGTTTACTGCGCGCTCTAGGGGGCGTGCGTCATTCCGACGACGGCGCATAGCCCTGCAGCGCGGTGCGCACCGCGTACAGCGTGTCCATGCGCGGCACCGGACGCAGCAGGCGCTGCAGCACGCGGCGGCGCTGCGGCAGGCGCACCCAGTCCTGGCCCTGCAACCACAGTTGGGTGCGGATCATCTCGGCGCGTTCCTGGCGGCTTGCCGCCGAGGGCTGCAGGCGCTGGCGCAGATAGTCCAGCACCTCGCCGCCCGAACGCGCCCATTCGATGCCGGGCAGCGCCGGCAGCCACAGTTGCGAGCATGACGCCGCGGTCAGGTCCAATCCGCGCGCGCGCAGCCGCAACAGCGGCGGACACTGCGCGCGCAGTTGCTTGAGCACCGCCGACGGAATCACCGCGCGGTAGTAACGCAGCATCAACCGCAGCGGCGGCCATGCCCACCAGGCGTCGGTGCCGGTCAGCATCTGCCAGTCGCTGGCGCGCATGCGCGGAGCGAGCAAGGCCAGGTCGTGCAGGTGCATCAGCCGCAGGCTGCGGCTGCACAGTCCGCCGGCCGCGTGCAGCAGCAGGTGGCGCATCAGCGCGCCGTTGCTGGGGTAGGGATTCAGGCCGGGCCTGCCGTCGCCCGGCAGGAGCTGCGTACCGAGGTCGACCGTGCGCAGCGGCAGGCGCTCCTGGATGCGCACGTGCAGTTCGATGTTGATCGGCGTGTCGCGGTGCTCGCCCAGGCCACCCACCGCCTGCGCCTGCGCTGGACGGAAGGTCTGGTGCTTCCACTGCGCGAACTCGGCCACGTAGCCCAGCGCGGCGAGCAAAGTCGCGGCACGCTCGGCGTCCTCGGGGCGCACCAGCAGGTCGATGTCGGCCATCGGCCGGTCGCCCGGCCGATACAGGCCTTGCGCATGCAGCGCCGCGCCTTTCAGCGGCACGATCGCCAGGCCGGCGGTCTGCGCCAGGGCGTCGATCCGCTGCAGCAACGCGGCGATGCGTTGGTAGCGCTGCGCCACGTGTTCGCGTTGCCCCTCCAGGAACGCGCGCCACGGCCGGTCCGGCCATTGCGAGCGCTGGCTCAGCAGTGGCGCCACGCCGTGCGCGACCGCCGCGGCTGCGGCGAGTTGCCAGTGCAGGCCGCTCCAGTCCGGCATCGGCGCACCGGGGCGTGCCAGCTCATGCGCCAGCGTTTCGGTGGCCAGGCGCAGGCCACGGCCGATGC
>NZ_AQOI01000872.1:0-464 GCF_000364665.1 Xanthomonas sp. SHU 199 | reverse complement strand
CCGCCCCGCCGGTGCCCGGCAGCGTCCCGGCACCGCCGCCGCCGCCCGCGGCCCCCGTCGCTGCCACGCCGGTGCGCGTGGACGGCACTGTCGAGCGTTTCATGCTCAACCCCAACGGCGACGTCGATGGCCTGTGGCTGATGGACGGCACCCAGGTGAGCTTCCCGCCGCACCTGTCGGCCGATCTGCAGGCCGCCGTACGTCGTGGCGATGCGATCTCGGTGCAGGGCTATCGCCTGGGCAGCCTGCCGCTGCTGCAGGCCAACACCATCACCGCGCGCCGCAGTGGCAAGCAGGTGGTCGACCGCCCGCCGAACCCGATGACGCCGCCGCCGGCGCCCCCGGCACCGCCGGCCCTGACCCCGCTGCAGGCCGATGGCCGCATCGAGCGGCTGGTCTATGGCCCGCGCGGCGACACCGCCGGCGTGCTGCTCAGCGACGGCACCGTGGTGCGCATGCCGCCG
>NZ_AQOI01000871.1:0-2630 GCF_000364665.1 Xanthomonas sp. SHU 199 | reverse complement strand
GGCAGCGGCCAGCGCTTGCGCTGGCCCGGCAGCACGTAGCCGGCCAGGCCTTCGGCGATCACGCTGCGGCGGCCGTCGCCGGCGACGAACTGCAGGTCCACCAGCTGCGCGTGGCCGTTGCCCTCATTGCGCACTTCCAGCGCCGCCCCCGCGCCGTCGCGGACCAGCCGCGCATGCAGCGCTGGCGCGGTGGCCACGGCTGGCTGCAGGAACACAGGCACCGAATAGCGCAGCACGAACTGCAGCCCGGCGCTGGCGCTGGCGCCGGCATCCTGGCCGGGCAATTCGTCGACCAGGATGCGATAGGCGTCCTCGCCCGCGGCGGGCGCGGGATCCAGGCGGATCACCCGCACCAGTTGCCGCGCGTGCGGCGCCAGTTGCAGCATCGGCGGGCTGAGCGCGATGCGGTCGCTGGGGTCGAGCACATCCTCGCCGTCGCGCTGCTGCCAGCGGAACACGCGCACCTGCGCGCGCAGCGGCACGTCGCCACTGTTGCTCAGCCACAGGCCCTGCGCGGTCTCCTCGGCACGCAGCGACACCGAGGTCGGCGCCACCTGCAGGCTCGCGGCGACAGCCGCGCCGGCCGCCGCCAGCCACAGCGCGGCGAGTGCCGGCAGGCGCAGGAAGGAAGGCAGTCGCAAACGCATGCAGGCGGCTCCGGTTACCAGGTGACGGTGGCGGTGACGACGTCGCTGTACGAACCGGCAGGGTAGTTGGTGCTGGCGACCTGGCCGTAGACGGTGATCGGTTGCACTGCACCATTGCCGGTGCCGGCCTGGGTGTCGGTGCCGATGGTCGAGCCCCAGTTCTGGGTGCGCGCGGCATTGCGGTACAGCGCGTACGGCACGCGTGCGGTATTGCTGGCGTCGGCACTGCCCATGGTGCGGGTGGTGACCGTGGCGCCGGAGCCGGAACCGGCGTTGAGCGCGATGTTGTACGGGGTCCCGGAGGTGCAGCGCACGTTCAAGGTGCCGGTGCTGTTGATCGCGCTCTGGGTGGAATTGACGCTGCCGAAATCGACGTCGGTGGGCGCGGTCTGGATGTCGCAGACGCTGGTGATCTGGATCTTGACGTTGAAGGTGCGCGAGTCGGACTGGGCCCAGGCCAGGCCGGTCCCGGCGGCGAACAGCACGAGGAAGGCGAGAACGCGATGGAAGAGGTACATGGCAGGGTTCTTCGGTGAGGGCGGACAACCGCCGGTGCCACTGCCAGTGCAAAATGCGAGCCAGTTCACATATTTATGGATCGTTATCCAGTTTTCACATGGGATGACCGCCACAGGGTGCCGTGTTCAGTGCGATGAAGGCAGCGGCGACCGCGCCGGCGTGCCAAAAACCCGGCAACGCGCCCGGCGCGTTCAGCCAGCGCCGGGATGAGCGATAATGACGACCATGACCGTCAATCTGAAAACTCCGCAGGACATCGAGAAGATGCGCGTGGCCGGCCGCCTGGCCGCCGAGGTACTGGACCTGATCGGCCCGTACGTGAAGCCCGGCGTCACCACCGCCGAGCTGGACCGCATCTGCCACGACCATATCGTCAAGGTGCAGGGGGCGGTGCCGGCCAACGTCGGCTATCGCGGCTTTCCGAAGACCGTGTGCACGTCGGTGAACAACGTCATCTGCCACGGCATCCCCAGTGAGGGCAAGGTCCTGAAGGACGGCGACATCGTCAACATCGACGTCACCGTGATCAAGGACGGCTGGCATGGCGACACCAGCCGCATGTACTGCGCGGGCACGCCGTCGGTGATGGCGCGGCGCCTGATCGAGGCCACCTACGAGGCGATGTGGCGCGGCATCCGCGCGGTGAAGCCGGGCGCCACGCTCGGCGACGTCGGCCATGCCATCCAGCAGTACGCCGAGAGCGAGCGCTTCAGCGTGGTGCGCGAGTACTGCGGCCACGGCATCGGCAAGGTCTACCACGACGAACCGCAGGTGCTGCACTACGGCCGGCCGGGCGATGGCCTGGTGCTGAAGCCGGGCATGACCTTCACCATCGAGCCGATGATCAACGAGGGCACGCGCTACACCCGCGTGCTGCCGGACGGCTGGACCGTGGTGACCAAGGACCGCAAGCTCTCCGCGCAATGGGAGCACATGGTCGCCGTCACCGAGGATGGGGTGGAGGTCCTGACCCTGTCGCCGGGCGGCCTCGGCGAACCGTGAGCCTGCTGCCGGCCGGTGCCGATGCCGGCATGCCCGGTGCCGGCGTCGACGACGCCGGTTGGGCGGCTGCGGTCCGGCAACTGCTGGCGCAGACCGATGCGCGGCTGAGCAAGCGTTTCGACCAGGGCGACGACATCGATCGCCTGCTGGCGCTGCGCGCGCGCGCGCTCGACCAGTTGATCCGCCACGCCTGGAGCC
This sequence comes from Xanthomonas sp. SHU 199, assembly GCF_000364665.1. Lineage (NCBI taxonomy): Bacteria > Pseudomonadati > Pseudomonadota > Gammaproteobacteria > Lysobacterales > Lysobacteraceae > Xanthomonas > Xanthomonas sp. SHU 199. Next base: position 264 of record NZ_AQOI01000871.1, on the reverse strand, counting down.
GCTGCGTGCCGCGCGAGGCCGGGCTGGCGTTGTTCGCGGTCGGCGGCTATGGCCGTGGCGAACTGTTCCCGCGCTCGGACATCGACCTGCTGGTGTTCGGCGACCTCGATCCCGCCTGCGAACCGGCGCTGGCACGGCTGTTCCCGCTGTTGTGGGACGCCGGCGTGCCGGTGAGCCATGCGGTGCGCTCGGCCGCGCAGTGCACCGCGGCCTGCGCCGACCAGACCGTGCTGACCGCGCTGATCGAGGCGCGCCCGCTGCAGG
>NZ_AQOI01000870.1:0-486 GCF_000364665.1 Xanthomonas sp. SHU 199 | reverse complement strand
GGAGGCCATCGCCCCGCAGCGGGTATGGCCGCCGCGCGAATTCTTCATGGCCAAGCGCGAGGAACTGCAGGCCCGCCACCAGCGCTTCGGCGACACCGCCGACAACCTGGAGCCGGACATCAAGGACGGCCCCGGCGGCCTGCGCGACCTGCATACGCTGGGCTGGATGGCGCTGCGCGCGTTCGGCGTGCGCGACCTGGAGCCGTTGATCGGGCTGGGCCATGTCGGCGGCGACGAGGCCGCCGCGCTGCGCCGCGAGCGCCGCGAACTGGCGCGCTTGCGCTACGGGCTGCACCTGGTCGCCAACCGCCCGGAAGAGCGCCTGCGCTTCGATTACCAGAAGACCCTGGCGCAGCGCCTGGGCTTCTCCGACGACGTCGAGAGCCTGGGCGTGGAAAAGATGATGCAGCGCTTCTATCGCAGCGCGGCGATCGTGCGCCGGCTCAGCGACCGGCTGCTGCAGCGCTTCGAGGAACAGTTCGACGG
>NZ_AQOI01000869.1:0-3946 GCF_000364665.1 Xanthomonas sp. SHU 199 | reverse complement strand
CCGCAGCCGCTGGACGGCGGCTTCTCGCTGCGCCGCGGCTACCTGGCCGCCGACGACGAGCGCTGGCCGCAGGCCGATCCGGTGCAGGTGTTCGCGCTGTTCGCCACCTGGGCCGCGCACGGCGAGATCCGCGGCCTGCATTCGCTGACCGCGCGCGCGCTGGCCGAGGCGCTGCCGAATCTGCCGGCCTACGCCAGCGCCAGCCCGACCGCGCGCGAGCGCTTCCTGGCGCTGTTGCGCGGCCCGCGCGCGGTGCAGACGCTGACCCGGATGGCGCGGCTGGGCGTGCTCGGGCAGTGGATCCCGGCGTTCGCGCAGGTGTCCGGGCGCATGCAGTTCGACCTGTTCCACGTGTACACGGTTGACCAGCACACGCTGATGGTGCTGAAGAACATGGCGGTGTTCGCCAACGCGCGTGCCGACGAGCGCTTCTCCATTGCGCATGAAGTCTGGCCGCGGCTGCGCAAGCCGGAACTGCTGCTGCTGGCCGGCCTGTTCCACGACATCGCCAAGGGCCGCGGCGGCGACCATTCGGAGCTGGGCGCGGTGGATGCGCGCGCGTTCTGCGCCGCGCACGCGCTCAGCGCCGCCGACATCGAGCTGGTCGCCTGGCTCGTCGAGCAGCATCTGCGCATGTCGGTGACCGCGCAGAAGCAGGACATCGCCGATCCGGAGGTGATCCATCGTTTTGCCAGCCTGGTCGGCGACCGCGAGCGCCTGGACTATCTGTACCTGCTGACCTGCGCCGACATCGCCGGCACCAGCCCCAAGCTGTGGAATGCGTGGAAGGACCGGCTGCTGGCCGACCTGTACTTCGCCGCGCGCCGCGCCCTGCGCGAAGGCCTGGAGCATCCGCTGCCGGTGGCCGAGCGCCTGCAGGAGGCGCGCGAGGCCGCGCGCGCGCTGATGCACATCCAGGGCCATGACGACGCCATCATCGACCGTCAGTTCGCCGGCATGCCGGACGAGAGCTTCCTGCGCTTCCGTCCCGAGCAACTGGCCTGGCAGGCGACCTCGCTGATGGAGGTGGAACTCGGTGGCACCCTGGTCAAGGTGCGCCCGGTCACCCCCGACGACGCGGCGCTGGAAGTGTTCGTGTATTCGCCGGACCGCGACGGCCTGTTCGCCGCGATCGTGATGACCCTGGACCGGCTCGGCTACGGCATCCATCGCGCGCGCGTGCTCGACGCCCCGCACGGGGCGATCTTCGACACCTTCGAGGTGATGCCGGCCGACGCCTTCGCCAGCGGCGACATCGCGCAGTTGCAGGCCGGACTGCGCGAGGCGCTGGCCGGCGACCTGGCGCGGCTGCGCCCGGCGCGGCGGGTGGTGCCGCGCCAACTGCGGCATTTCCGCTTCGCCCCGCGCATCGAATTCCGCGAAAGCCTCGACGGCCGCCTGACCCGGCTCAGCCTGGTCGCGCCGGACCGCCCGGGGCTGCTGTCGGACGTGGCCCAGGTGCTGCGCCGGCAGCACCTGCGCGTGCACGACGCGCGCATCGCCACCTTCGGCGAGCGCGCCGAGGATCTGTTCCACATCACCGACGAGCACAACCTGCCGTTGCCCGACGCCGCCCGCCAGGCGTTGCAGGCCGCGCTGCAGGCCTGCCTGGACCCCGATACCCCGCCTGGAGACCCCCGCTGATGGCCACCAAGAAGCCTGCCGCCAAGAAGCCCGCTGCCAAGACGGCGGCCCCCAAGAAGACGGCCAAGCCGGTTGCCGCAAAGCCGGCGGCGCCGACCGTGGCGAGCAAGCCCGCCAAGCCCGCGCCGAAGCCGCTGCGCGCCAAGCCGGTGGCCGTGCCCAGCGCCGACGAGCTGAAGTTCACCATCGACAGCGCCTTCGAGCGCCGCGCCACGCTGACGCTCGATGAGATCGAGGGGTCGACCCGGCCGGTGGTCAACCGCGTCATCGACGGCCTGGAAAGCGGCGAGTTCCGTGTCGCCGAGCCGGACGGGCACGGCGGCTGGAAGGTCAACGAGTGGCTGAAGAAGGCGGTGCTGCTGTACTTCCGGGTCAACGAGATGGCCGTGGTGGAAGCGCAGCCGGCGCCGTTCTGGGACAAGGTGGAATCGCGTTTCGCCGGCTATCACGAAGCCGAGTTCCGCAAGGCCGGCGTGCGCGTGGTACCGGGCGCGGTGGCACGCCGCGGCAGCTACTTCGGCAAGGACGTGGTGCTGATGCCGAGCTTCACCAACATCGGTGCGCACGTGGGCGAGGGCACCATGGTCGACACCTGGGCCACGGTCGGTTCCTGCGCGCAGATCGGCAAGCACTGCCACCTGTCCGGCGGCGCCGGCATCGGCGGCGTGCTCGAGCCGCTGCAGGCCAGCCCCACCATCATCGAGGACCACTGCTTCATCGGCGCGCGCTCGGAGGTGGTGGAGGGCGTGGTGGTCGGCCACCACAGCGTGATCGGCATGGGCGTGTTCCTGGGCCAGAGCACGCGCATCTACAACCGCGCCACCGGCGAGATCTCCTACGGCTACGTGCCGCCGTACAGCGTGGTGGTGTCCGGGCAGCTGCCCGCCAAGGACGGCTCGCACTCGCTGTACTGCGCGGTGATCGTCAAGCAGGTCGACGCCAAGACCCGCAGCAAGACCAGCGTCAACGACCTGCTGCGCGGGCTGGCTGACTGAGATGCCGGCGGCGGTGCCGGACCTGGCCGAGGCCGCGGCTTACCGGCACCCGTCCGCCGCCTGGTACGGGCGCGCGCTGCCGCGCCTGCTGCATGCGCCTGGCTGGACCCGGCTGCGGCGTGCGTTGACGCAACGCTGGCCGCTGCCGGCGCTTGCGAGCGACGTGCGCGAGGTGGTCTATCTGAACTGGTGGGTCGACGTGCGTCGCGCCCCGCCACCGCCGCCGGGTTACGCCCACGTCGTCCACCAGGGGCGCACGCCGTACACCATCCTCAGCTATCGCCACGGCCATTTCGGTCCGGCCCTGGCCGGGCCGCTGCGGAAGCTGCTGCCATCGCCGCTGCAGAGCAACTGGCGGTGGTACCTGCGTCGCGTGGACGATGTGAACGCCGGGCCGGTGGTGCTGTTCGACCGCAACGTGATGGATGGATTGGCCTACGTGGCCGGCGCACGCGCCGCCAGCGACGCCATGCAGCCGCACCTGGCCGCGCGCTTCGTGCACGCGCTGCAGTCCGATGGCAGCGGCCACACGCAGATCGAGCCGGGGCAGGGCAGCGCGCCGGCGCTGCAACTGCACTGGCAGCCTGCCGAGGCCTGGCACGATGCCGACTGGACGCCGGCGTTCGCCACGCGCGAGGCGCTGCTGCGCTTCCTCACCTGCCAGGACGAGGCCATCGCGCGCACCTGCGACGGCCGCTGGGCCAGCACCCGCATCGCCTTGCCGGTGGACCCGGCCACGCTGCAGCCGTTGCGGCTGACCGGGGCGCTGACCTGCCCTCGGCTGCAGGCGCTGGGTGTCGCACTGGAGGAGGGATTGGCCTTCCGTCTGCCGCGTGTCGCATTCCGGGTGGTGTCCGAACGGCTGCTCTGAGCGCCTGGCGCCTGGGTAACGCCGGCAGCGTGCAACCTGTTCGAGCGGTTCCGTCGCGTGCCCGCGGGTAGAGGACCATGCGCGCCGGTTGCACCGCAGCGTTGCCGTGTCTGTTGCGTCGAGGCTCGCCTCCGCTTGGTGATCGACGGTGCAGGAGATGGACGGCCGGCCGTCGGGTGAACCGGGCGATCCCGCGGCCGGTCGGGAGTGCTGTGCATACCCAGCGTACATGGGTGGCCCGATACGCTGGCGCACGCGATTGCGCCACTGCCGCCACGTCAGGGGGCGGGACGGAACAGGCCTGGCGCGCTGCCACGAACGAACAGGAGAGACCGATGCGTACGATCATGTGGGCTTGCTGGATGACGGCGGCGTTCGCGCTGTCCGGGTGCGGCCGTGAGGGCGCGCCGGCGTCGACGACGCCCAAACAGGGCGA
>NZ_AQOI01000868.1:0-3504 GCF_000364665.1 Xanthomonas sp. SHU 199 | reverse complement strand
CGGCGCCACCGCCCGCGCCCATGCCCTGCTGCGCGACGCCCAGGACGCGCCCAGCGCCGCCGCCCTGATCGCCGAACGCTGGCAGCGCGGCGACGACCTGCCCGGCTTCCACCACGCCCTGTACCCCGACGGCGACCCGCGCGCGGCCGAAGTGCTGCGCCTGCTGCGCGAACGCAGCGGCGACAGCGCGCGGATGCAGCACGTGGACGCGGTGATCGCCGCCGCCCAGGACTGCAGCGGCCAGCGCCCGAACATCGACTGCCTACTGGCCGCACTCTGCTTCGTCCACGACCTGCCGTCGGCGCACGCCCTGGTGCTGTTCGCCGCCGCCCGCCAGGCCGGCTGGCTGGCCCACGCCCTGGAGCAGCAGGCCCTGGGCAAGCTGATCCGCCCGCGTGCGCGCTACACCGGGGCGATGCCGGAGGATGGCGCTGGGCGCGGCTGAAAGGGCGGCGAACGCACCTTGCGTATGCACCAACATTGGTACACCATGCCGCCATGGAGACCACACTGGACGTGCGCTTCTACCGTGCCGCATCGGGCGTCGAGCCGGTGCGGGTCTGGCTCAGGGAAGCGGTGTCGGCCGATGCCAGGAAAGCGATCGGCGGCGACATCAAGACGGTGCAGTTGGGATGGCCGCTCGGCATGCCCTTGGTGCGCAAGCTGGACCAGCGCCTGTGGGAAGTGCGCAGCGCGATTCCCGAAGGCATTGCGCGGATTTTTTCACCGGCGTTGGATCGGACATGGTGCTGCTGCACGGCATCGTCAAGAAGTCGGGCAAGACCTCGAGCGCCGATCTCGCCACCGCCAAACGCCGCAGAGACAAGGTGATGCGATGAGCCGCAATCCCCATATCGGGTCCAGCTTCGACAGCTTCCTGGCCGAGGAAGGCATCCTCGAAGACACCGCCGCACTCGCCGCCAAGCGCGTGATCGCCTGGCAGGTCGCCGAAGCGATGAAGTCCGCCAAGCTCACCAAGAGCGCACTGGCCCGGCGCATGAACACCAGTCGCTCGCAACTGGACCGCGTGCTGGATGCCACCGACACCAGCCTCACCCTGGACACGTTGAGCCGTGCCGCCACGGCGCTGGGCTACCGGATCCAGATCGACCTGGTCGCCGTGCAGTCGGGCAGGTCAGTCGGCAAACCGCCAACGGCGAAGGCCAAGACTTCGGCCGGCATCCTGCGCTGACGCAATTGCCACCCTGCGACTCAACGCCTGGCCTCGGACATTGGCACCCGCCAATGACATTGGTCTTGATCAATTGCCTTGCATCGAGCTCAGGTATGCATCGAACGGTTCCATCCCCATGATCTCCCGCCGGCGATCCAGCGATGCCCTGTCCTGGATCGGATACGGCTCGACCTTTCCGCCATCCTCGCTGACCTGAGAGCCGTATATCTGCTCTTTCCCCTGGTACATGCGCAGTCGATCGACCATGAGTGCGTAATCATGGCGAGCCATCTCGCCCCGGAGCATCAGCGGCCGCGCCATTCCGAGCGCCTCCCGTATCAGCTCAGGACTGTGGGAGTGCTGCACCAGGATGTAGAACGCCATGACGCCCTTGCGCCCCACCATTTGCGCGTCGGGAAAGCCGTACTTCTTGAGCACATCCGCAACGAACACCGCGTTCCTGGCATCGTCGGCGTCTGCCGCCTTCGCTTCGGCGGAATCCGCCCCCGTCCCGGCCTCGTCCCACGCTTCCCTCAGCTTCTGGTCCCGCGCGTATCGCTCATCCAGAGAGCGCCTCAGATCGGGATGCGTGATGGGTGGCGGCCGCTGGCACAACGCGGCCCCACCGATCACTTGGTCATAGGGCACGCCGACGGAGATCAGGTCACTCGCAGCCCGAAGATCCACAGCGATGGGCGCAAGCCCCAGGTCATCACGCTCCTCATTCACCGCCATCTCGCTCAAGCCCTCTTGCAGGCGGAGCACTCCGTCCTTCAGTTCGGGGACTGCCCCGTAGGACGGCTTCTTTCCGCTGGAGAGCGCCACGCGGTCAGCCAGTTCGGCATAGCCCTGGGCGTCGACATCATCTCCCACACGCTCGTAGAGCGCGTCCATGAGCCGAGTCTGGAGCTTCCCATCACCGCGCGACGCGAGCACGATCGCCGCCAAGGCATTGACCCCTTCGCAGCCGACCTGGCCTTCGGACGGAATACCGCCATCCAGCACCTTCGCCACTTCGCGCAATTCTTCTGGCCCGAAAGGCCCGACGCTCGCCTTGGCGCGAAAGGCCAGGAGTGTGTCCCGCAGATCCTGCTGAGCGATCCCTGCAGCGTGCCCGGACACCGCCAAGGCGCCGAGCAACACACAACTCCAACCCCTGACCAATCTGCCCATCGCGACGTCACCCCGTGTGCTTGTCAAGACGCTCGTATCGACAGCTTCGGACGCGACACGCCGCCGGGCAAGCGGCAGTACCGGCGGAAGTCGCAGACAACCTGCAACTCCACTCGGTGAACGCAACAATGGCGCCCGGCCGCAGCGGCCAGGCACCATGAGTCTGCCCCAGATGACCATCATGCTCATCGCGGACTCCACCGCAAGCAGTCACGACCAGAAAGGATGCGGCGACGAACGGGCGTCATCCAGACCCGCGGTACCGCCCAAGAACGGCTACCCCGGAAAAACCGACAGCGTCTCCTCCAAAAGCATTCAGCACATCCATTCGCCAAAGGCACCGCCAAAGGTGTACAAATGTACACTATGACCACCCTGTCCCCGCAGCGCGCCGCCATCCTCGCCTACATCCATGCCTGCATCGAGCAGGACGGGCGGCCGCCAAGCCTGGCCGAGATCGCCGAACGCTTCGGCTTCGCCTCGCGCAATGCCGCGCGCAAGCACGTGCAGGCGCTGGTCGAGGCCGGGCTGCTGGCGCAGGTGCCGCAGCAGGCGCGCAGCCTGCGCCCGGCGCAGGCCGGCAGCCGCAGCGAACTGCTGCAGTTGCCGGTGCTGGGCCGGGTCGCCGCCGGTGCGCCGATCGGCGCCGACATCGGCCTGGACCAGCAGTTGCGCCTGGACCGCGCGGTGTTCGCGCTGCGCCCGGACTACCTGCTGCGGGTGCAGGGCGATTCGATGATCGACGACGGCATCCTCGACGGCGACCTGGTCGGGGTGCGCCGCGCCGCCGACGCGCGCAACGGCCAGATCGTGGTGGCGCGGCTGGACGGCGAACTCACCATCAAGCGCTACCGCGCCGATGGCGATGGCATCGCGCTGCTGCCGCGCAATCCCGCCTATGCGCCGATCGTGGTCGCTCCGGGGCAGGATTTCGCCATCGAAGGGCATTACTGCGGCCTGATCCGGCCCGGCTGATGGCCGCCGTCGTCGCCCTCGACCGCCTGCTGGCCGAGCGCCGGGTCTGGCGCGGCCAGCCAACGGCGCTGCCGCCGAGCGCGCAGCCCACCGGGCACGCCGCGCTGGACGCGGTGCTGCCAGCGCGCGGCTGGCCGGAGATGGCGCTGACCGAGTTGCTGCATGCCGCCGACGGCATCGGC
>NZ_AQOI01000867.1:0-6280 GCF_000364665.1 Xanthomonas sp. SHU 199 | reverse complement strand
GCGGGCGCCGGCGCGGGCGTGGCCGCCGGCGCAGTGGCGGCGTCGGTGTTGCCCACGCGCAGGTCGACGTAGGCTTCGCCGCGCATTTCCTGCAGGAAGCGGTTGTATTCCTCTTCCAGCTTGCGGCGGCCGATGGTCTCGCGGACCTGGGCGCGCTGGGTATCGCTGGTCACGTCGGTCTGGCGCTCGCCGACGCGCTGCACGATGTGCCAGCCGGCCTCGGTGCGGAACGGCTGCGAAATCTGGCCGTCCTGGAGGCTGGCGACGTGCTGGCCGAAGTCCGGGCCGAACGCGTCGGCCGGGAACCAGCCCAGATCGCCGCCCTGGCTGCGGCTGTTGGTGTCTTCCGAGGCTTCCTTGGCCACGGCCTGGAAGTCGGCGCCGCCGGCGATGCGGGCGCGCAGCGTCTCGATCTTGGCCTTGGCGACCGCGTCGGGCTGCGCATCGTTGACCCGGATCAGGATGTGGCGGGCGTGGTACTCGGTGACCGTCTTCTTTTCCGGATTGGCCGAGGCGTCGCGCACTTCGACCAGCTTCAGCAGCTGGAAGCCGCTGGGGCCGCGCAGCGGGCCGGCGACCTGGCCCGGCTTCATGTCGCGGATCAGCTGCGCGAACGCGTTGGGGATCTCGTCCAGGCTGCGCCAGCCCAGGTCGCCGCCTTCCAGCGCGTTGGGGCTGTCGGAATAGCGCACCGCCGCGGCGTTGAAATCGATCTCGCCCTTGTCGATCAGGTTCTTGACCCCGTCGATCTTGCCCTGAGCGGTCTTGATCTGCTCGGCGGTGGCGCCTTCCGGCAGGCCGACCAGGATGTGCGCCAGGTGGTACTGGGTGCCGGTGGTGGCTTGCTGCGCCAGCGCCGCGTCGACTTCGGCCTCGCTGACGTTGATGCGGCTCTGCGCAAAGCTCTGGCGCAGGCGCTGCACGGTGATTTCGTCGCGCACCGAGTTGCGGAAGTCGGTGTAGGACATGCCGTCGGCGGCCAGCTTCTTGCGCAGGCCGTCCACGTCGGTGCCGTTCTGCTGGGCGATGCTGGCGATGGCGCGGTTCAGTTCGTCGTCGCCGACGCGGATGCCGGTGCTGTTGGCGCGCGCGACCTGCAGCTTGACCAGAACCAGACGCTCCAGCACCTGCCGCTGCAGCACATTATCCGGCGGCAGCTGCGCCTCGCGGCCGGCATACTGCGCCTTCACGTTGCGCACGGCACGATCCAGTTCGCTCTGCAGTACGACATCCTCGTCGACCACCGCGGCGATGCGGTCCAGCGGTTGGGTTTGTTGCGCGGCGGCCGGAGCGGACACGCCGGCGATCGCCACCAGGGCGGCGAGAAAAACAGAAAGGGTCTTGGTCATGGAATCTGGTTCGGATCGTAAGCGTCCGGATCGGTCGTGGTGTTGCTGGGCGGGACCAAGTACAGGTCGTCGCGGTTGTAGCCGAGGATAGCACGGCGCAGAACGCGGTCCGTGTCCTGGCCCAGGGACGACAGCCCCTTGAGCACGAACTCGATCTGGAAGGCGGTATCCAGCGCGCCGGTGCGGTTGCGCACGTAGCGCCGCGCCAGCGCCCGCACCGCCAGACAGCAGCTGTCCCACTGCACGCCGAGGATGCTTTCCAGCGGCTTCTTGTCCATCAGCGAGTAGTAATGCCGGCCAACGACGCTCCAGGTCGGATTGATCGGGTACAGGAACGACACGTCGGCCTGTTCCAGCAGATCGCGGCGGTAGCGGTAGGCGATATTGACGATGCCGTCGCCGGGCATCAGGTAGCGCGCGCGGAAGCTGGCCAGGTCCTTGCGCCGGTACTTGGGATCCCACTGGTAGGTGGCGCCCAGGTTCCAGCGATCGTTGATCATGTAGTTGGCATCGGCGACCCAGGCCGACTTGCCCTGCTCGATGGTGGTGTCGCTGTTGGGCAGGCTGACCCGCGAATCGCTGAAATACAGGATCTGGCCGAGGCTGACCGACAACTTCTCCTTGCCATCGTCCTGGCGCAGCAGGCGCGAGCTCAGGGCCATGGTCAGCTGGTTGGCGTCGTTCTGGCGGTCGGCACCGGTGTAACGCGAATCGCGGAACAACTGGCCCCAGCTGAAGGTGAACTCGCGGGTGTCGAAGATCGGCAGGTCGTTCTGGTCGCGGTACGGCGTGTACAGGTAGAACAGTCGCGGTTCCAGGGTCTGCAGATAGTTGGTGTTGCCCCACTTGGTATCGCGGTCGAAGTACACGCCCGCATCGACCGTGGCGATCGGCAGGCTGCGCGAGGGCGTGGTGTCGCCGCCGAGCGTGGCCGCCAGATCCTTGTCCAGCTGATAGGCGGTATAACGCCAGGCCAGGGTCGGCTTGAGGAACCAGGCGGCGCCGGCCAGCGGCATCGAGATGTAGGGCTTCAGGTCCAGGCGGCTGCCGCCGGGGCGCGGGGTGACCACGCCGGTGCGTTCGTAGGTGCCGTCGGTGGTTTTCTGATGGATATCGTCGTGCACGAAGCGCACCGCTTCGCTGTACAGCCCGGCTTCGAAATAGTTGCCGAACGACTGGTCCCAGTTGAAGAAGGCGCGCGGCTGGCGGTTGTACGGCAGCGCATCCTCGGTCAGGGTGTAGTCGGTCAGTTGCCAGCGGTCGGCCATCACGCCGGCGGTCCAGGTCTCGCCGGTGCCGTAGACGCCGATCGTGCTCTGGATGTTGGACACCGCATTGCCGAGCAGGCGGTTGGAGAAGTCTTCGGTGTAGCGCTCGTCGCTGACCCAGGCCAGCGAGGCGCGCGCCTGCCACTGCGAATTGATGTTGTGGTAGCCCTGGTAACTGAAGCGGCCGCGATCCTTGTCGCGCAACTTGTCGTCCGGCAGGTAGGCGGCCTGCAGCTCACCCTTGCCACCGTCGTAGAGATAGCGGAATTCGCTGCCCAGCATCAGGCCGCGGCGGGCCATGAAGCGCGGATACAGGGTGGCGTCGTAGTTCGGTGCGAGGTTCAGGTAGTACGGCTGGGTGTAGTCGAAGCCGTTGCGGCTGGACATGCCGATCGCCGGGAACAGGAAACCGCTGCTGCGGCGATCGTCGATCGGGAACTTGAACCAGGGCGCGTACAGGATCGGGACGTTGTAGATCTTCAGGATCGCGTTGCGCGCGGTGCCGAAGCCTTCGTCGTTGTCGACGTCGATTTCCGGCGCGTGCAGCTCCCACACCCGCTGCGAGGGGTCGCAGGTGGTGTAGGTGGAGCGGTGCATCTGCCCCAGCGCGCCCTGCAGGTCGACCGAGTCGGCCTTGCCGTTACCGCGGCGGGCCAGCAACTGGTAGCGGATGTTGGTGATCTTGTGGGTGTCGGTGTCCTGATTGCCCTCGGCGCGGTCGGCGATCATGCGGATCGACGAGTCCTGGTAGCGCACGTGACCCTCGGCAATGTAATTGCCGGTCTCGGTGTCCACCCGCAGGCTGTCCGTGCCCATGAACTGGTCGCCGCGCTTGAGCGCGACGTTGCCGGTGTAGTTGGGGATGGTGGTGGTGCCCGACAGCTGGTCGCCTTCGATATTGGTCGGCTGCTGCTCGCGGTTCTGCGCCAGCTTGGGATCCGGCTGCTGCGCGTCGTCGAACTTGGGCAGCACGTCCGGGGTCGGGCACAGGCCCCAGTTCGGCGGCTTTTCAGCCGCCAATGCCGGCAGGCACAGGGCGATACTGAACGGAAGAGGGAGCAGGCGAAGGGTTCGGCGCACGCGCGTCAGGTATCGGGCGAAAACGGTCGCTAGCTTGCCCCATCCCGTGCATAGGGGCAATGAAGGCGTCCCCGGGGCGGGGGACGGGGTTCATCGGCCTGGCGGAGCGGGGTTTCGATCCGGGCGTGCCGCGCCGCGGCCGCCGCCGCGCGGGCGCTGACCCTCAGCGCAGCGCGTCGACGTGGGCGACGCTGCCCTCGCGCAGGGCCTGCAGGTCGTAGCCGCCTTCCAGCAGGGACACCACCCGGCCGCGCGCGTGCCGCTGCGCGACTGCGCGCAGTTCGGCGGTGATCCAGCCGAAGTCCTCGGTCTCCAGCATCAGGTCGGCCAGTGGGTCCCGCATGTGCGCGTCGAAGCCTGCCGAGATCAGCAGCAGCTGTGGCTTGAACGCGTCCAGCAACGGCAGCATCTGGTCGGCCCAGGTGTTGCGGAAGCGGAAACCGCCGCTGCCCGGTGGCAGCAATGCGTTGTGCAGGTTGCCGACGCCGCGGTCGTGGACCCCGCCGGTGTGCGGGAACAGCCCGGACTGGTGGGTGCTGAGGTACTGCACCTTCGGCTCGCGCTCGAAGATCGCCTGGGTGCCGTTGCCGTGGTGCACGTCGAAATCGACGATGGCGATCCGCTCCAGGCCGTGCGTGTCGCGGGCGTGGGCGGCGGCCACGGCGACGTTGTTGAACAGGCAAAAGCCCATCGCGGTGTCGGCGGTGGCGTGGTGGCCGGGCGGGCGCACCGCGCAGAAGGCGGTGTCGCTGACGCCGTGCATGACCGCGTCCACCGCGGCCACGCCTGCGCCGGCGGCGCGCAGTGCGGCCGCGCGCGAGCCGGGCGAGAGAACCGTGTCCACGTCGAGCATTTGCGGGCCGTCGAGATCGGCCAGAACGCGATCGATCAGTTCGCGCTCATGGACCCGGGCCAGGTCGCCGAGCTTGGCCAGCGGCGCCTCGCGCCATTCCAGCGCAGGAAACGCCTCGCGCAGTGCGGTGGTCACCGCCTCCAGGCGCTGGGGCCGTTCCGGGTGTTCCGGTCCGGGCGCGTGGCCCAGGCAGGCAGGATGGGTATAGATCAGCATGCGCGGCCGCGGCCCGGGCGTGGCTCAGGCCTGGCGCCGGTCGTGGCGCCACAGCACTTCGCCGTGGCCGTCGGCCCGCGCCAGCACCCGCGCCAGCACGAACAGCAGGTCGGACAGGCGGTTGAGGTAGCGCACCGCTTCCGGGCGCACCGCGTCCTGCCGCGACAGCGCCACCGTCTCGCGCTCGGCGCGGCGCACGATGGTTCGGGCCAGGTGGCAGCGCGCCGCCGCCTCGCCTCCGGCGGGCAGGATGAAGTCCTGCAATGGCGGCAGGGTGTCGTTGTAGCGGTCCAGGTGCCGTTCCAGCGCATCGATGTCGGCGGCATGGATGGCCGCGTGGCCGGGGATGCACAGCTCGCCGCCGAGATCGAACAACTGGTGCTGGATTGCGGTCAGCAACTGCCGCACGTCCTCGGCCAGCGGGCAGGCCAGGATCACGCCGATCGCCGAGTTGGCCTCGTCCACGGTGCCGTAGGCGGCGACCCGCGCCGAGTCCTTGCCGACCCGGTTGCCGTCGCCCAGGCCGGTGCTGCCGTCGTCGCCGGTGCGGGTGTAGATCTTGGAGAGGCGGTTGCCCATCCCGGTCAGTGACCGACCGGCTGGCCGCGCTGGCCCAGCCGCGCCAGTTGCTCGACGCCGACCTGGATCGCCGCGGCCAGCGCCACGTAGAGGCTGGCGCTGCCCAGGTAGGGCAGCAGCCAGTCGCTGTAGTTCTGCCACCAGCCGGCCAGGGTCGGGTTCGGCACGCTGCGGCTGACCCAGTAGAAGCTGCCCTGCGCCAGCAGGTGGCACAGCGCCACCGCCACCAGCAGGCTGGCGGCGGCCAGGCCCAGGGCGCGCCAGTCGGCACCGTGGTAGCGCCGCGCCAGCCAGGCGCCGCCGGCCCACAGCACGAAATAGGCCGGGATCAGGCACCAGTAGGCCGGCGACACGCAGTAGTGCTGCCAGAAATCCAGGCCCTGGCTGCGGATGACCAGGTAGTCGACCAGCACCGCCAGCGCCATCAGCAGCGGGAACGCCCAGCGCGTCCAGCTGCGCAGGTAGAAGCCGCCGACGAAGAACACCGCCCACGACGCGTCCGGGATCGCCCCGAAGTGGTTGATGCGGGTCGCGGCCAGCAGCGCGGTCAACAGCAGCAGGGCGGGGAGGCGGTGGGTGGAAGGCGTCATGACGGCGGGCACCGGGGCACGTAAGACCCCGGATTCTACTGGAAGCGCGGCGCGCGCGAGCGCCGTGCGCCGCTGCCGCCACGGCACGCAAGCTGGGCGGTGGCGCTCACCGGGCAGACGGGTGCGGGTCGTATCATGGCCGGATGAGCAAACGACATGACGTAGTGATCGTCGGCGGCGGCCTGGTCGGCGCCAGCCTGGCCATCGCCCTGGACCGGCTGGGGGTGGACGTGGGTCTGGTCGAGGCCGCACCGCCGGGCGCGTTGCCGCCGGTATTCGACCAGCGCAACCTCAGCTTCGCTGCCGCCACGGTCAACGCGCTGGGCGCGTTGGGGGTGATGCAGC
>NZ_AQOI01000866.1:0-374 GCF_000364665.1 Xanthomonas sp. SHU 199 | reverse complement strand
GGCTGCGCGCGCCGACCGGACCGATCCGCCGCATCCACGTCAGCCGCGCCGGCGATTTCGGCCGGGTGCGGTTGGAAGCCGCCGACTACGGACGCGAGGCTTTCGGCCAGGTGGTCGTCGCGCGCGACTTCGGCGAGGCGCTGGAGGCCAGCCTGGCGGCGACGCGGCAGCTGACCCGCTACCGCCCGGCGCAGTTCGTGGCGCTGGAGCCCGACGCCGAGCATGGAGAGCGCCGGGTGCGGATCCTGCGCGACGGCAGCGAGCAGGTCCTGCACACGCGGCTGCTGGTCGGCGCCGACGGCAGCGCCAGCGCGGTGCGCGAGGCGCTGGGCATCGCCGCGGCGCGCCACGATTTCCAGCAGACCCTGTTCGTG
>NZ_AQOI01000865.1:0-453 GCF_000364665.1 Xanthomonas sp. SHU 199 | reverse complement strand
GCCCGCCATTACGGCGCGATCCACGCGGTGGCCGCCGAGGACGCCGACGCGGTGGCGGCGCTGGACGAGGGCGCCTGGCTGCAGCGGCTGCAGGACGCGCTGGGCTGGCGCGTCGGCCGCCTGCTCGGTAGCGGCGAGCGCAGTGCCTATCCGATCGTGCAGGTGCTGGCCGAGCGGCTGGCCGATGCGCGCGCGGTGCTGCTGGGCAATGCCGCGCAGACCTTGCACCCGCTGGGCGCGCAGGGCTTCAACCTGGGCCTGCGCGATGCGCTGACCCTGGCCGAACTGATCGAGCGCGACGGCACCGACCCGGGCGCGCCGGCGCTGCTGCAGCAGTACGCGCAGCGCCGCGAGCAGGATCGCCAGCGCACGGTGACGTTCTCCGGCGGGCTGGCGCGGCTGACCGCCAATCCGACCCCGCTGCTGCGCCCACTGCGCAGCCTGGGCCTGCTG
>NZ_AQOI01000864.1:0-314 GCF_000364665.1 Xanthomonas sp. SHU 199 | reverse complement strand
ACGCGCTGCCCCAGCCGCTGCTGGCGCGCCCGCAGCCGGTGCCGGCGATGGAGCCGGACGCGCCCTGAGCCGGGGCGCTGCGGCCTGGGCGCCGGTCCCGGCGGCGTGCACGCCTGTCACTTGGCGTCGCCGCGGTTCTTGGTAGCATCGCGCGCCAACGGACTCCAAAGGACGCAGTGCGATGAGGCGAGGAACCACGGCCCTGTGGGCGGCAACCTTCCTGCTGTTGGGCGGGTGCAAGGACAAGGCCGCCGATGCGCCGGCCGCGGCGCAGACCCCGGCGACGGCGAGCGCGCCTGCATCCGCCGCGCCCG
>NZ_AQOI01000863.1:0-320 GCF_000364665.1 Xanthomonas sp. SHU 199 | reverse complement strand
CGGCGTGGTCGCCGAGCGCGTCCAGGCGCTGCGCGGCCTGCGTGTGCAGGGCGGCGGCGAACAGCGGGCTGCCGCGCAGCATCAGGGCCTGCGCCTGCGCATAGCGCGCCGCGACCTGGTCGGCCGCGCCGTAGCGCAGCGCCTGCTGCAGATAGCGCAGGCGCAGCCCGGCATTGCCCAGGCGGGCGACGTCGCCCTCCAGCGCGGCGAGCGCGGGTTCGTCGTGCGCCGCGTGTACCTGGACCTGCAGTTGCAGCAGGCGGGTGCCGCTGGCGCGTGCCAGCGCCTCGGCCTGGCGCAGCGCGGCGGCGGCCGCGGCG
>NZ_AQOI01000862.1:0-6624 GCF_000364665.1 Xanthomonas sp. SHU 199 | reverse complement strand
CAGCCCCCGCCCCTGCGGATGCCGGCCGGCGACCTGCGCCAGGCGCACCGGGTCGCGGCCGACCGCCAGCACGCAGGCACCGGCGGCCACCAGTTCGTCGCACAGGGCGGCGCCGATGCCGCCGCTGGCGCCGGTGAGAATCACACTGCGTCCGTTGAGATCCATCATGCGGCCTCCGCCATGGGCAGCGGCGGCTGTGCGCGCAGGCTGCGGAAAATGTCGCCGTACAGGCCGTAGAAGCGCTTGGCCGCATGCACCACGGCGCGCTGGTCGTCGGCATCGTCGAGCCGGTCCATCAGGCCTTCGAAGAAGCCGGCATGCTCGATGTCCAGGTCGCCGTGCGAGCGCAGGTAGCTGAAGGCGTTGCGCGGCAGGCCCAGCGAGGTCTCGATGCTCTCGGCCGCGCGCGTGGCCAGCGCCACGCTGGTGCCTTCCAGCACCAGCACCATGCCGAAGAAGCCGACCGGATTGCCGCGGGCGATGGTGTCGTAGGCGTAGGCCACCATCAGTTCGGTCGCCGCCGATGGCATCGAGGCGGCGGCGGCGGCGCGGTCGGCGCCGCAGGCGGCCAGGTCGTCGAGGATCCACTCCTGGTGGCCCAGTTCTTCCTCGATGTACTCGGCCACCGCGCTGCGCAGCCACTCCAGCCGCGCCGGCAGGCGCGCGCCGCAGGCCATCAGCAGGGGCACGGTATGGCGCACGTGGTGATAGGCCTGGCCGAGGAAGGCGACGTAGTCGGCGCCGGCGATCTGCCCGGCCAGGGCAGTCTGGATGATCGGGATGGCGATCAGGTCGGCGCGTTCGGCCTGGGTCTCGGCGAGCAGCCGGGCATGGAAACTCATTGGAAGGCTCCTGGGGCGGGATCGGGTTCGAGTTCGGCATAGCGCTGCGCCACGGCGTCGGCGTAGCGCTGCAGGATGGCGTCGCGGCGCGGGCGGCCGTTGCCGGTGAGCAGGCCGTCGGCGGCGCTGAACGGCGCGACGGCGCGCACGAAGCCGGCGACGCGCGCGTAATCGGGCAGGCCGGCATTGACCTCGGCCAGCGCGCCCTGCAGCGCGGCGTCGTCTTCGCCAGCGCGGCGCGGCCACAGCACCGCCAGGTTGTGCGCACGCGCCTCGCCGCACACCACCGCTTGGGCGATCAGCGGATGCTGCAGCAGTTCGCTTTCCACCCACTCCGGCGAGACGTTGCGGCCGAACGCGGTGATGAACACATGCTTGCGGCGGCCGGTGATGTGCACGAAGCCGTCGGCATCGACATGGCCCAGGTCGCCGGTGGCGATCGGCCCCGGTGCCGGGCCGGGCGCGCCCAGGTAACCCAGGCAGCGCACGCCCTCGACCTGCAGTTCGCCATCGACCACCTGCACCCGCGCATGCGGCAGCGGCCGTCCGACGCTGCCCAGGCGCTGCGCCTCGGGCCGGTTCAAGGCCACCACCGAGGCGCATTCGGTCAGGCCGTAGCCTTCGAACACCGGCAACTGCAGCGCCGCCGCACGGCGCAGCAGGCCCGGGCCGACGCGGCCACCACCGACCGCCAGGTAGCGCAACGAGGCGGGCAGCGGCACGCCGCGCTCGGCGGCCATGACCAGCCCCAGCAGCAACTGCGGCACCAGGATCACGCTATGCGGCTGGTAGCGGTGCAGGCAGGCGATCAGGGTCGGGATGTCCAGGCCGGCAGCGCCGCTGTAGCCGATCTCGGCCAGCGACGGCAGCGCGATCTGCGCGCCGGACAGCAGCGGCGCGTACAGGCCGCCGACGTTCTCCAGCAGCGTCGACAGCGGCATCAGGCACAGGTGCCGGCGCGGCGCCAGCGCCGAGGCGGCGTCGGCCAGCGAGCCGGCGACCTGCAGCAACGCGTCGGCGCTCAGGCACACGCCCTTCGGCTGGCCGGTGGTGCCGGAGGTGTAGGTGATGCAGCCGGTGCCCGCGGGCAGGGCCACCGGCGCCTGCGTCAGGCGCCGGCCGGCCAGTCCCGGTTCCGGCAGGCGCAACGCCTCGCCATCGAGGTCGGCCAGCGCCGGACCCGGCGCCGCGATCAGCCCCTGCGCGCCGCTGCTGGCCAGGGCGTACTGCACCTGCGCCGGGCTGAAGAAGGTCGGCAGCGGCACGTGCACGCCGCCGTTCAGGCGGATCGCCAGATCCAGCAGCAGCCACTCGGGGCCGTTGTCCAGGCGGCTGGCGACGCAATACACCCCATGCCCCTGCAGCGCATCGGCCAGGCGCTGTGCGCGCTCGAGCAGATCGCGCTCGCGCAGCGCCCCATCGGCGTAAAGCACGCGCGCGTCGTCGCCGCGCAAGCCGGCCAGCAGGTCGGCGACGCCGGGCGTGCTCACGGCGCCCCCGCCAGGCAGGCGCGGAACGTGGGCAGCACGCCGTGGCGGGGTTCCGCCTCGCGCTGCAGGAAGGCGTGCCCGGCGGCGATGTCGCCGAACATCAGCCGCGGCTGCGCCGCGTAGTAGTCGCCCCAGTCGCTGGGATCGTCGCGCAGGTCCTGGCCGCGCGCCTCGCCCAGCTCCACTGTCGCCAAATGCAGGCGGTCGAAGGCGTTGCGTAGC
This sequence comes from Xanthomonas sp. SHU 199, assembly GCF_000364665.1. NCBI lineage: Bacteria > Pseudomonadati > Pseudomonadota > Gammaproteobacteria > Lysobacterales > Lysobacteraceae > Xanthomonas > Xanthomonas sp. SHU 199. The sequence continues at coordinate 4,070 of NZ_AQOI01000862.1, read as the reverse complement.
TGCCGGGTCGCCACGAACAGCACCCAGCGCAGGCCTGCGCCATGCAGGGTGCAGGTCAGTGCGCGGATCATCGCCCGCGCGTCGCCGGCGTGCTCGGCGGCGAAATTGCCCACCTCCACCAACTCCGTGCGCAGCACCCGCCGCGGCATCCGCTCGGCGATCGCCAGCTCGGCCGGCTGCGCCAGGTACTGCTCGACGAACAGCGGACCCTCGCTGGCGCAGCGCAGTCCCAGTGCGGCCTGCAGGCGACCGTCGGCGCCGTGGTAGGCGAGCAGGTGCGGAAGAAAGCCGCGCAGGACCGCGCCGTAGCGCTCGCGGTAGACCCGGGCGATGAAGGCTTCCACCTGCGCGCGATCGGGATGCAGGGCATCGACCAGCACAGGATCGGCGAAGCGGAAACCGGAAGCAGCGGAGAGGGGGACGATGGCCATGGCGACATCGTCGGGGCAGTCGATTAGGCGACCATGAGCCCGATGTTAGGCAAATGTAAGCCGCGCATAAGCAAAGCATTGGATGCCGCGGCCCTGCCGCCCGTGCCCGCCGGCGCACTGCCCGGCCCGGCTGCCCCGCCCGCCGAACGCAGCGTCACAATAATGAACCAGCGGGTCTAGTATAAATATCGAACCGACTGGTCTAGTATTGCCACCCATGGTCAGCAAATCGTCCGCCGCCTCCGCCAAATCCTCCTCGCGTCCCGCCGGGCCCGGTCGCCCCAAGGACATGGGCAAACGCGCCGCGATCCTGGAAGCGGCACGGGAAATGTTCACCGAACTGGGCTTCGGCGGGGTCAGCATGGACGGCATCGCCGCCCGCGCCGGCGTCTCCAAGCTCACCGTCTACAGCCACTACGGCGACAAGGAAACCCTGTTCGCCGAGGCGGTGCGCGCGCAATGCCAGGCGCTGCTGCCCGACGACCTGTTCGGGCACGCCCTGAAAGGACCGCTGCGCACCCAGTTGCTGGACATCGGCCAGGCCTTCTTCGCCATGATCAGCAGCGAGGCGGCGATGGCCACCCACCGCATGATGCTGACCCCGGGCACCGGCGACGACCACGTCCGCGAGATGTTCTGGAATGCCGGTCCCAAGCGCACCCAGCAGCACCTGGCGCAGCTGCTGCAGGCCCACGTCGCCGCCGGCGCGCTGGACATCGCCGACCTCGACCTGGCCGCCTCGCAGTTCTTCTGCCTGGTCAAGGGCGAGCTGTACTCGCTGATGATGTGCGGGCTGTGCCGCGACGCCAGCCAGGAGCGGATCCGCGCCCATGTCGAGGCCAGCATCGACTTCTTCCTGCGTGCCTATGCGGCGCGCTAGCCCGGCCGCCCGGCCGTTCCCCGGCGCCGATGACTTCCGGCACTGCGCGCCGGACCGTCCGGCGGCGATGCTGCGGCATACGCCCGGCCTCCGTGCCGGCTAAAATGCCCGGCCCTCCGCGTTGGATGCCCGAAATGACGATCGACTACTCCCAAGCCCGCGAAAAGATGGTGGAACAGCAGGTCCGTCCCTGGGACGTGCTGGACCTGCGCGTGCTCGACGTGCTGTCGCGGCTGCCGCGCGAGACCTTCGTGCCGCCGGCCCACCGCGCCGTGGCCTACGCCGACCTGGAGATTCCGCTGGGCCACGGCCAGTTCATGATGAAGCCGGTCATCGAAGGCCGCATGCTGCAGGCCCTGGACCTGCAGCCGGGCGAGGACGTGCTGGAGATCGGCACCGGCAGCGGCTTCGTCAGCGCCTGCCTGGGCGAGCTCGGCCGCGAAGTGGTCAGCCTGGAGATCGAGCCGGCCCTGGCCGCCGCTGCGCGCGCCAACCTGGACGCCGCCGGCCTGGGCAGCAACGTCCGCATCGAGACCGCCGACGCCTTCGCCTGGAACAGCGAGCGCCGCTTCGACGTGGTCTGCGTCACCGCCGCGGTCACCGAGATCCCGGCGCAGTTCCTGGCCTGGCTGCGCCCCGGCGGCCGCCTGTTCGCGATCCGCGGCCGCGCGCCGGTCATGGAAGCGGTGCTGGTGCATGCCGAAGCGGGCGCGCCACGCACGGAATCGCTGTTCGAAACCGACCTGGCGTACTACCTGCGAGGCGCAGCGCCAGTCCCCCAGTTCACATTCTGATCCATCAAGGAAGCCGCAATGATCCGCCGATCCCTCGTCCTGGCGCTGGCCGCCGCGCTGTTTCCGTTGGCCGCCAACGCCACGGACCTGCTGCAAGTCTACGAAATGGCCCGCAACAGCGACCCGCAGTTGGCCTCCGCGGAATCGACCCGGCTGTACGACAAGGAAGGCGAAGTGCAGGCGCGCGCCGCCCTGCTGCCGCAGATCAACGGCAGCGCGTCGCTGCAGCGCAACCATAGCGAAGTCGAGCGCGGCGGCGGCGAACTGGCCGGCACCGGCAAGAGCCGCAGCTACGCCGTGCAGGGCCAGCAGACCCTGGTCAACTTCGCCCAGTTCTCCAACCTGCGCGCGCAGAAGGCGCGCAGCCTGGCCGCCGACTACACCCTGGATTCGGCCAACGACGACCTGATCGTGCGCACCTCGGCGGCCTACTTCAACGTGCTGGTGGCGATCGAATCGCTGGTCGCCGCCGAGACCAACGAAGCCGCCGCCAAGAAGCAGTTCGACTACGCCGACAAGCGCCTGGAAGTGGGCCTGGCACCGATCACCGACGTGCACGAAGCCCGCGCCGAGTACGACCAGGCCCGCGCCGACACGATCAATGCGCGCAACTCGCTGCAGGACCTGTACCAGGCGCTGACCCAGATCACCGGCCAGCCGGTGCGCGACCTGCGCGGCCTGCCGGAGGATTTCCGTCCGCAGCTGCCGGCCACCGGCGGCGACATCGACAGCCTGATCGCCTCGGCGCTGGACAAGAACCCGTCGCTGCGGTCCTACCAGTACCAGGTGCAGGCGGCCGAGGCCAGCGTCTCGGCGGCACGCGCCGGACACCTGCCGACGCTGAGCCTGTCGGCCAGCGCCGGCCGCGATGCGAACTGGGGCAACAGCGTCTCCGGCAGCGGCAGCACCCCGCGCGCCGACAGCAACACCATCGGCCTGACCTTGAACATCCCGATCTTCGCCGGCGGCGCCACCCAGTCCGGCGTGCGCCAGGCGCTGGCGCAGCGCGACATCGCCCAGGACACCTACGAACTGCAGAAGCGCGCGCTCGACCGCAACACCCGCAACGCCTACCAGACGGTGGTGGCCGGGATCAGCGAGATCGAGGCGCGGCGCCTGGCGGTGGTCTCGGCGCAGGCCGCATTCGATGCCTCGCAGGTCGGCCTGGAAGTGGGCACCCGCACCGTGCTGGACGTGGTGCAGAACCAGCGCACCCTGTACCAGGCGCAGCTGGCCTACGCGCAGGCGCGCTACAACTTCCTGCAGAACCGTCTGCTGCTGAGCCAGGCGCTCGGCTCGCTGGACGTGGCCGAGGTGCAGTCGATCAACGCGCTGCTGACCCAGAGCGCCGAATCCAAGCTCAACTCCGCCAACAGCACGCAGTAAGCGCACGCACGCGCGCTTGCCGCCGAAACGGCGGGCCTTCGGGTCCGCCGTTTTTGTTTATGGAGGCGTGGGGCGAATGGCGGCAGCCTCCTGTGGGAGGAACTTCAGTCCCGACGCGCTGCGCGATGGGAGGAGAGGGATGGCGAGAGCCATGCGTCGCGACTTGCAGGGCACCTCGAGTAACGACGCATGTCATGCGCAGGAGCGGCAGGAGCGGCTTCAGCCGCGACGGGACTTCCCATGAAAAGCCCGTCATGGCGATACCCGCTGCGACGGATATGCCCGCGCACCTCTACGACGCGTCAGTCCTCCACGCCCGCATCGCCCGCCAACGGCGGCAGGTGCGGCGCGATCAACTGCAGGGTCCGCTGCAGCGCGCCGCGGCCGTTCGCGACCAGCGCGCAGCCGGCCTCGGCCATGCGCGTGCGCGCCTCGGCATCGCCCAGCAGGGACTGCAGCGCCGCGCACACGGCGCCGGCGTCCTCGCAGATGGCCACCGCGCCGGCTTCGCGCATGCGCCGCGAAATCTCGGAAAAATTATGCAGGTGCGGGCCGGTCACCGACGGCGTGCCGACCGCC
>NZ_AQOI01000861.1:0-1140 GCF_000364665.1 Xanthomonas sp. SHU 199 | reverse complement strand
CCCCCGCCGATCGGCTGCAGGCTGCCGCCGACGAAGGCCACCTGGGCACACGCATAGAACCCCATCAGCTCGCCCAGCGTATCGATCACGAACACCGCATCCTCGGCGCCCGGCCACTGCTGCTGGCGGCGCGTGGCCACGCGCCAGCCCTGGTCGCGCGCCAGCGCCTCGACCTTGGCGAAGCGCTCCGGATGCCGCGGCGCCCACAGCAGCAGCAGGTCCGGCCACTGCCGGCGCAACTGCCGGTGCATCTCGATCACCGCCGCTTCCTCGCCGTCGTGGGTGCTGGCGGCGATCCACACCGGACGCGTCGCCGGCACGCGCTCGCGGAACGCGGCGACGACCTCCGGCAAGTGCGCAGGCGCAGCAATGTCGAACTTCAGGTTGCCCAGCGCGCGCACCTGCTCGGCACGCGCGCCCAGCGCGACGAAGCGCTCGGCATCCTCCTGCGACTGCGCCGCCACGCAGGTGACGGTGCGCAGCGCACGCCCGATCAACGGCCGCAGCAGCCGGTAGCCGCGCAACGAACGCGCCGACAACCGCGCATTGAGCACATACACGGGAATGCCGCGGTCGCGGCAGCCGAACAGCATGTTCGGCCACAGCTCGGTTTCCAGGATCAGCGCCAGGCTGGGGCGGAAGTGCTGCAGGAAACGGCCGACGCTGCCGGGCACGTCGTAGGGCAGATACACATGATCGAGCGCGTCTCCCCACAGCGCGCGCACCCGCTCCGAACCGGTCGGGGTGATGGTGGTGATCACCCAGCGGATGTCCGGGCGCTGCGCGCGCAGCGCATTGACCACCGGCGCGGCGACGTTGACCTCGCCCACCGAGACCGCATGCAGCCACACCCGCGGCCGCCCGCGCGCCTGCGAATACGAGGCATAGCGCTCGTCCCAGCGCTGGAAGTACTGGCGCACGCGGAAACCGCGCCAGACCAGGTGATATACGGTGACCGGCAGCAGCAGATAGAGCACGGCCGAGTACAGGCCGCGCAGCAGCCGCTCGATGAAATCGTTGCGCATCCGGACAGCATAGCCGGTTGCAAGCAGGCGGCGGCAGACGATCGCCATGCGCGCCGCAGCGCACGCCGACGCGGTCATGCGCGCGCCCGGCTAAACTTGGCGCATGTCTGCCGCC
>NZ_AQOI01000860.1:0-1876 GCF_000364665.1 Xanthomonas sp. SHU 199 | reverse complement strand
GGCTGGCTGGCGCTGCGCCTGGCCGGCACCCGCCGCCACGCCGCCGAGGTGAACCTGAAGCTGTGCTTCCCGGAGCAGAGCGATGCCTGGCGCGAACGCCTGCTGCGCGACAGCTTCGATGCGCTGGGCGTGGGCGTGTTCGAATTCGCCCGCGCCTGGTGGGGCGGCATCGGCGCGATCCGCCGGCGCACCCGCATCGAGGGGCTGGAACACCTGCAGGCCTTGCAGGCGCAGGGCCGCGGCGTGCTGCTGGTGTCGGGCCACTTCATGACCCTGGAGATCTGCGGCCGGCTGCTGTGTCAGTACGTGCCGCTGGCCGGCATGTACCGGCGCCACCGCAATCCGGTGTTCGAATGGGCGGTCAAGCGCGGCCGCCTGCGCTACGCCACCGCGATGTTCGCCAACGAGGACCTGCGCGGCAGCGTGCGCCATCTCAAGCGCGGCGGTTTCCTGTGGTACGCGCCGGACCAGGACATGCGCGGCAAGGACACGGTGTTCGTGCCGTTCTTCGGCATGCCCGCGGCCACCATCACCGCCACCCATCAGCTGGCGCGGCTGACCGGCTGCGCGGTGGTGCCGTACTTCCACCGCCGCGAAGGCGCCGACTACGTGCTGCGCATCGCGCCGCCGCTGCAGGACTTCCCGTCGGAAGACATGGTCGCCGACACCGCGCGGGTCAACGCCGCCATCGAGGCGATGGTGCGCGAAGCACCGGCGCAGTATCTATGGATCCACCGCCGTTTCAAGCGCCAGCCCGGCGGCCGCAGCGACTTCTACGAGCGCGGCTGAGCGCTCACCCCGACGTCGCGGCATCGGCGCGCTCGCCCGGTTCAGTGTCGTTCGCCAGCAGGGCGCCGGCGTACAGGCCGATCAGCAGCATGGTCAGCCCGCCCCAGAACGACGAATAGAACGCTAGGTGGGTATTGAACGGGAACACCGTGATCAGCAGCGCCTGCATCGCCGGGCGCGCCCGCTCGCGCGCCTGCGCCGAGGCGTAGCGCCAGGCGCGCCACGCCTGCGCGGCACCGGCCAGCCACAGCAGCAGGCCGATCACGCCGGTCTCGGCGAGCACCTCGAGCACGATCTGGTGGGCATGGAACGCCGGCTCGCGCCCCCATTCCCCGGCATGGCCCGGATCCGGGTCGCACCCGACGTAGGCCTCGCGGAAGCCGCGCACGCCGACGCCGTTGATCGGGTGCTGGCGGATCATGCACCAGGCCGCGCTCCAGATCTGCGCACGCCCGGTCAGCGCCGCGTTGAGGTCGGCCGGATGCCCGCTGAGCGCGCGCGCGGTGCGCTCGAAGCGGTCGTGCACCTGCGGCGACACCACGCCCAACACCCCCGCCACCAGCAGCGCGGCCACGCCCAGTGCCAGCAGCTTGCGCGCGCCGAGCAGGCGCCAGCCCGACAGCACCAGCAGCACCGCGAAGGTGATCCACGACGCGCGCGATCCCGCCAGCACCAGCACCACGCCGACCGCCCCTGCCGCGATCAACCAGCCCCAGGCACCGCCGCGGCGCGCAGCCAACCCCAGCAGGAACGGCGATACGCTGGCCAGCACCTGGCCGAACTTCAGGTTGCACGGGCCGAACACGCCGCTGAGGCGATCGGCCAGGGCGATCTCCTGCGGCGTGCACAGGCCGTGGTGGCTGATCGCCCACTTCAGCTGGTCCAGCGACCAGAACAGCGGGCTGGTGCCGCACAGCGCCTGCGCCAGCGCATCCACGGTCCAGAGCGCAGCGATCACCGCCAGGCCGTTGAAGGTGGTGCGACGACCGCGCGGCGTCGCCACCGCCATCGCCACCAGCCACAGGAACGGCAGGAAACGCAGGTCCACCGCCGATTCGCGCAGCGCCAGCGGCACGTCCACCGCGCC
>NZ_AQOI01000859.1:0-504 GCF_000364665.1 Xanthomonas sp. SHU 199 | reverse complement strand
CGCCGACAGCGGCTGCGGCAGCCAGTAGGTGAGGAACAGCAGCGTGGTCAGCGCCCAGGCCGGGCCGCTGAGCAGGCGCGCGCCGCCACGGAAGCGGCTGTGCAGGAGGCGCGCCAGGGTGACCAGGGCGCCCAGCGCCAGCACTCCGGCGGCCAGGCCGGGCGCAGGCCACAGCGCAACGAACACCAGCACCCACACCGGCGCCCAGCGTTCGCGGACTTCGGGCAAGGCAGAAGCGGACAAGGAACCGTCAGGACCGGAGTTCGTCATAGATCGCCAGAGTGCTGCGCTGCATCGCCTGCAGCGTATAGGGAAGCGTGGCCGGCGGCGCCGGCGGTTGTGCCAGCAGCGCGCGCGCGGCCGCCAGCAGGGCCACGGCGTCGAAGGTCGCCACTGCGCCGGCGGGCTGCAGCTGCGCCAGCAATTCGCCGACCCCGCCATGCGCCCAGCCCAGCACCGGCCGCCCGACCGCCAGCGCCTCGACCACGGTGCGACCGAACGCCT
>NZ_AQOI01000858.1:0-1599 GCF_000364665.1 Xanthomonas sp. SHU 199 | reverse complement strand
CGACTGGTGCGGCTACTGCCGCCGGCAACAGGCCGATTTCGCCCGCGCCCAGGTCCGCTACACGGTCCTGGACGTGGAGCAGGAGGCCGGCCGCCAGGCCGCCGCCGCGCTGGGCCTGGAAGGCGTGCCGATCACCGTGATCGGCCAGCACGTGGTCGAAGGCTACGACACCACCGCCCTGGACCTGCACCTGCAGCCGCTGGGCTATCGCGTCTACTGATCCACCCCACCCACTTTCTTAGCAGAGGAATCCCCCATGAAAGCACCCGTTCGTGTTGCCGTGACCGGCGCCGCCGGCCAGATCGGTTATGCCCTGCTGTTCCGCATCGCCTCCGGCGAAATGTTGGGCAAGGACCAGCCGGTGATCCTGCAGTTGCTGGAACTGCCGATGGAGAAGGCCCAGGCCGCGCTGAAGGGCGTGATGATGGAGCTGGAAGACTGCGCGTTCCCGCTGCTGGCCGGCATGGTCGGCACCGACGACGCCGAAGTCGCGTTCAAGGACGCCGACATCGCCCTGCTGGTCGGCGCGCGTCCGCGCGGCCCGGGCATGGAGCGCAAGGACCTGCTGCTGGAGAACGCCAAGATCTTCACCGCGCAGGGCGCGGCGCTGAACAAGGTGGCCAAGCGCGACGTCAAGGTGCTGGTGGTCGGCAACCCGGCCAACACCAACGCCTACATCGCCATGAAGTCGGCGCCGGACCTGAACCCGAAGAACTTCACCGCGATGCTGCGCCTGGACCACAACCGCGCGCTGAGCCAGCTCTCGCTCAAGCTCGGCAAGCCGGTCGGCGGCATCGAGAAGCTGGTGGTGTGGGGCAACCACAGCCCGACCATGTACCCGGACTACCGTTTCGCCACCGCCGACGGCGCCTCCATCGCCGATGCGATCAACGATCAGGAATGGAATGCCGGCACCTTCATCCCGACCGTGGGCAAGCGCGGCGCGGCGATCATCGAAGCGCGCGGCCTGTCCTCGGCCGCCTCGGCCGCCAACGCCGCCATCGACCACGTGCGCGACTGGGTGCTGGGCAGCAACGGCAAGTGGGTGACGATGGGCGTGCCGTCCGATGGCTCCTACGGCATTCCCGAAGGCGTGATCTTCGGGTTCCCGGTCACCACCGAGAACGGCGCCTACACCATCGTCAAGGATCTGCCGATCGACGACTTCAGCCAGAAGTACGTCGACAAGACCCTGGCCGAGCTGGAAGAAGAGCGCAGCGGCGTGGCCCACCTGCTGGGCTGATCGCCAACGCGATCGCGTCGTCACGGAACGCCGGGCACCGCCCGGCGTTTCGCGTTGTGGGAGTCCGACATGATGAATCTGATCCACTGGCGGCTGTACGTCGCTGTGGTCGAGTGCGGCAGCATCAGCGCCGCTGCCGCGCGCTGCGGCATCACCCAGTCCGGCGCCAGCCAGGCCATCGCGCAGATGGAGCAAGTGCTGGGCGCAGCGCTGCTGCTGCGCGAGCGCGGGCGGGTCCGGCCGACCCCGTTCGGCGTGCGGGCGCTGGCGCATGCACGGGCGATGCTGGCCGAGCTGGGGCAGATCCAGGCCCTGGCCAGGGCGCAGCGTGCAGCGGGTGCGGCCTCGCTGCGGGT
>NZ_AQOI01000857.1:0-2947 GCF_000364665.1 Xanthomonas sp. SHU 199 | reverse complement strand
GGCTGGCGCCGCGCCTGCGCGCGTTCGAGCGGGCGCATCCGGACACGGGTGTGGTCTGGCTGGAAGGCAGCGACGAGGAGGTCGAGGCCTGGCTGGCCGCCGGGACGGTCGACCTGGGCGTGGTGCTGGATCCGGCGCCGGAGCGCGACGCCATGGTGTTCGGCATGGACGAGTGGCTGGCGGTGCTGCCGCCGGCGCTGGCGCGTCCGCGGGCGCGCGACATCGCCCTGGCGGAACTGCTGGCGCTGCCGTTCGTGCTGGCCACCGGCGGTTGCTGGCTGCATGCGCAACGCCTGGCCGAACGCGCTGGGCTGGCGATCGCCGACCTGCGCCTGCAAGTGCGCGACTGGTCCAGCGCCTGGGCGCTGGTGCGCGATGGCGCGGGCGTCAGCCTGCTGCCGGCGTCGGTGCTGCCGGCCGAGCGCGACGGCGTGCAGGTGCTGCCCTTGCAGTCGCGGCTGCAGCGCCGCTTCGCGCTGGTCGCTGCTGCACACGCGGCGCCGGCCGCGCTGCAACTGCGCCGGTTCCTGGACGAGGCCATTAGTGGCGCTACTGCCCCGTCCTGACATTCTTGTTTCTCTGCAGGCCGCCATGCCGCACACACTGCGCGCGCCGACTGTCCGGCGCCCCTGCGAGACGTTCCGATGCTCCTCTATGCCGCTCCTGGCGCCTGTTCCCTGGCGCCGCACATCGTGCTGCGCGAACTGCAGTTGCCGTTCCGGCTGGTGCGCGTGGACAACCACAGCAAACGCACCGACGAGGGCGGGGATTACCTCGCGATCAACCCCAAGGGCTACGTGGCCGCGCTGCAGCTGGACGAAGGCCAGGTGCTGACCGAAGGGCCGGCGATCCTGCTGTACCTGGCCGACCGCTGTCCGCAGGCGGCGCTGGCGCCGCACGCGGACGCAGACGCCTTGCCACGCTACCGCCTGTACGAGTGGCTGGCCTTCATCAACAGCGAACTGCATGCCGGCAGCGTGCCGCTGTTCGATGCCGGGCTGGCACCGGCGCGGCGCACCGCGGTCGCCGCTCGCCTGCTGCAGCGCTATGCCCATGCCGAGGCCGCGCTGCGCACGCAGCCGTACCTGCTCGGCGAGCGCTTCGGCGTGGCCGATGCCTATCTTTTCACCGTGCTCGGCTGGCTGCCGCGGTTCGGCCTGTCGCTGGACGCGCTTCGGGCGTTGGCCGCGTACGCGGCGCGCATGGCGCAGCGTCCCAGCGTGGTGGCGGCACTGGCGGCCGAGCAGGCGCTGCAACCGGCCTGAGCGCGGCACGCGGGCGGTGCCAGGCATGACCTTCGGCGCTCTGCCGCAGCGCGGCGGCCGTGCTAGGTTGCCCGGGCCATTCGAAAGGGGATTTCGACCATGCTCATGCCGTTCCGCTGGATCGGCGCCCTGGCGCTCGCCAGTGCGTTGCCTGTCGCCGCCCACGCCGCCCCCGCCGACAGCGGGTATCGGCAACCGCCCGAGCCGCTGCTGGGCGTGATGCGCGCCCCGCTCAATCCGACGCCGCGGCTGGACCCGACCGGGCGCACCCTGTTGCTGGTGGAGCGCCAGGCCTACCCGCCGATCGCGCGCGTCGCCGAGCCGTACCTGAAGCTGGCCGGGGTGCGCGTGGAACCGCGCACCCACGCCCGCCACGACATGTCCAACGGCTACGGCATCCGCGCCTGCCTGGACGGCTTCAGCCTGGTCGACGTGGCCAGCGGCAAGCAGACCGCGGTGACCCTGCCGGCCGGCGCCTGCCCGGCGCAGCCGGTGTGGTCGCCCGATGGGCGTCGCTTCGCCTTCAACAACACCGCGGCCGACCGCGTCGAACTGTGGCTGGGCGACGTCGCCACCGGCGCGGTGCGTCGTGTCGACGGCGTGCAGCTCAACCCGGTACTGGGTGGCGAGATCCAGTGGCTGGGCGGCAGCGACACGCTGCTGGTGCGTGCGGTGCCCCAGGACCTCGGTCCGGCGCCGGTGAAGGCGGCGGTGCCGCCGGGGCCGGAGGTCAAGGAAGCGATCCGCGGCAAGGGCGAGAGCAGCACCTACGAGGCCCGCGACACCCTGTCCAGCCCCGAGGACGAGGCCCAGTTCACCTACTACGCCACGGCGCAGCTGGTCACTGTGGATGCCGCCAGCGGCAAGCTGCGCACGGTCGGCAAGCCGGCGGTGTACTCGGTGGTCGACGGTGCGCCGGACGGCCGCCACGTGCGCGTGGAGCGCCTGCAGCGTCCGTACTCCTACGTCACCACCTACGGCCGCTTCGCCCACGACGTGGCGGTGCTGGACCTGGCCGACGGCAGCGAGCGCGTGCTGGCGAACCTGCCGGTGGCCGATCGCGTGCCGGTACACGGCGTGCCCACCGGGCCGCGCGCCTACGGCTGGCGCGCCAACCAGCCGGCCACCCTGGTCTGGGCCGAGGCGTTGGACGGCGGCGACTGGAAGACCAATGTGCCGGCGCGCGACAAGCTGCTGACCCTGTCGGCACCGTTCACCGGCAAGCCGCGCGAACTGGCCAAGGTGACCCAGCGCTACGCCGGCCTGAGCTGGTTCGCGCAGGGCGGGCAGGCGCTGCTGGACGAGTACGACGAGAACCGCCACTGGCGCCGCACCACGCTGCTGGACGCGGACCGCCCCGGCAGCGCCGGGCGGGTGCTGTTCGACCTGTCCACCGACGACCTCTACGCCGATCCCGGCACGCCCGAGCTGCGTCGCCTGGCCAACGGCGAATACGTGCTGCGCGAGGACAACGGCGCACTGTTCCTGAGCGGGCAGGGCGCCACCCCGGCCGGCGACCGGCCGTTCCTGGACCGCTATGATCTGGCGAGCGGCAAGACCCAGCGTCTGTTCCGCAGCGGCGCCGATGTTGATGAGGCCTTCGCCGGGTTCGCCGGCGAGGACACCACCCGCCTGCTGACCTGGCGGCAGTCGCCGAGCGACCCGCCGAACGTCTACCTGCG
>NZ_AQOI01000856.1:0-13805 GCF_000364665.1 Xanthomonas sp. SHU 199 | reverse complement strand
GCCCAGCCGCAGCCGGCTGCGGCAGCCGGCGAGGCGGTGGTCGCTTCCACCCTGGCGCCGGTGACCCGCTTCCCCGATCCGACCCCGGTGGTGCGGCAGATCAAGAAGCGGCTGGTGACCTACAAGCGCAAGGACGGCGTGGAACTGTCCTTCACCCTGTACACGCCACCCGGCTACAAGGAAGGCACGCGGGTGCCGGCGATCCTCTACGCCTATCCGCTGGACTACGCCGATGCCTCCAAGGCCGGCCAGGTCAGTGGCGCCAACGACCGCGACTTCACCCGCCTGCATTCCTACCAGCTGTTGCTGCTGGCCGGCTACGCGATCATCGACGACGCCGCGTTCCCGATCGTCGGCGATCCCAAGACCGCCTACGACACTTACCTGCAGCAGCTGGTGGAGAACGCGCAGGCGGCGGTGGACAAGGCGGTGGCGCTGGGTGTGGTCGACCGCGACCGCATCGGCGTCACCGGCCACAGCCACGGCGCGCTGATGGCGGCCAACCTGCTGGCGCACACCGACCTGTTCCGCGCCGGCGTGGCCACCAGCGGCAGCTACAACAAGACCCTGACCCCGTTCGGCTTCCAGAACGAGCGGCGCTCGTTCTGGGCCGCACCGGAGGTGTACGCGCAGGCCTCGGCGTTCTTCCACGCCGACAAGATCAACGAACCACTGCTGCTGGTGCACGGCATAGACGATGCCAACCCCGGCACCGAGACCACCCAGGCCCCGCGTATGTTCCAGGCCATCCGCGGCCTCGGCGGCACCGCACGGCTGGTGCTGCTGCCGTTCGAACCGCACTGGTACACCGCACGCGAATCCAACGAGGACGTGGTGGCGGAAATGCTGGAGTGGTTCGACCGCTACGTGAAGCAGGCGCCGCCGCGTGCGGCGTCGGCGTCACCGACCGCGGCGGCGCAAAAGCATTAGCAGGCGTAAGCAAAATGATCGACTTTGGCGCTCAGCTAGTCCTCTCGGGAGCTCTTAGCTTGGCGTTGAGTGGCGCCCTATTCTGGCTTTTGCGTTCATGGATATCAGAACGTTTGAAGAGCGCGATAAAGCACGAATACGACGAAAAGCTTGAGTCTCACAAAGCGCAGCTGCAGGCCCAGGCAGCTGTAGAGACCGAGCGACTCCGCTCTCAGCTAAGCATTCAAGCTACGGAGCACGCTGTCCGATTCCAAAGACTGCATGAGAAGAGGGCAGAAGTGGTAGAGCAGCTTTATTCTTTGCTGACAGAAGCCTACCGAAAGGCATCAACCTTTGCGTCGCCGGTTGAGTTGAATGGTGGGCCAGGGAAAGATGAGCAGTACATTGAGGCTCATAATAGTTTGTTCGATTTTTCCAGTACTTTGATAGAAATAGAATCTACTTGCCAACATCGGAGTTGTGTGACTCAATTGATCAATTGGTTGAGGGTATTCGGCGGCAAATTGCTAGCTTCGGCATGTACACGCAGCACAAGGATGTGGGGCTGAATTCAAAGGCTCTCGAAAGAAAGTACGATGCCTGGATGAGGGCTTGGGAATTTATGGAAAAAGAGGTTCCTCTCGCTAAAGCTAAGCTTGAGGATGAGTTTAGGTTTATTTTGGGCGGATGATGATTATTGCAAATCCTTCAGGGCCAATGCTCCTTCGCGGCGCAACCTAATTTAGATGCTGGCCTCTGCATGAATCCTTACTACATCTATGCACTCAAGGATCCACGCAGGACACCTGCTATTCCTTTCTATATCGGTAAGGGTACAGGGATTCGGGCGTGGGAGCACACATTGAGGGTCGACAAGACTCGTAAGGGTGAGAGAATTGAGGAAATTAAAGCTGATGGTTATGATGTAATCACTGCGGTTCTCGCGGATGACCTGACGGAATATCAAGCTTTGAAGCTCGAAGCGGAGTTGATATCCGCTTTTGGGAGCGAATTGGCTGGGGGGTTGTTGACAAACTCAGTCATACCGGAGGGTGTGAGGAAGAAGGTCAAGGATGACTTGATAATTCCTTCTGGAGTCGTAGAAAAGGCTCAAATTGGTCTGGAATTTTTAAAGTCATCTATTCTTGAGTTGGCTCGAGCTAATCCGGAAGGTGTCCTTAATTCGGATGTCGCAAAGGCACTTGGCCTGCAGAGTGACTATCTTGGCGGCTCAAAAGATTATTTGAGTTGGAGTGTACTTGGACTGCTTATGCGTGAGGGCAAGATGGTTCGAGTAGAGCCTAAGAGACATAAGGTCACGACTAAGTAGTGGTAGGCAGTTCATCCAAGCCGAAGTGACTTTTCCATGCGGCTTGAGCCAGATGCTTATCCATCGCTCCCTTCGACCAAGGTCGGAACGACGCCCTCCCCGCCGAAGGACTATGCTCGGAGCCGGTGCACCGGCCTTGGGAGGGGCGGCATGGACTACGCGACGCTGTACCGGCGTTCGATCGAGCGGCCCGAGGAGTTCTGGGCCGAGCAGGCCAAGGCGATCCACTGGGAGCGCCCGCCGCAGACGATCCTGGAGTACGACACGCCGCCGTTCCGGCGCTGGTTCGTCGGCGGGCTGACCAATCTGTGCCACAACGCGGTGGACCGGCATCTGCCCGAACGCGCCACGCAACTGGCGCTCGTCGCGGTGTCCAGCGAAACCGGGCAGACCCAGGAGATCACCTATGCGCAGCTGCACCGCGAGGTCAACGCCTTCGCGGCGGTGCTGCAGCGGCTGGACGTGCAGCGCGGCGACCGCGTGGTCATCTACATGCCGAACATGGCCGAGGCGGTGTACGCGATGCTGGCCTGCGCGCGCATCGGCGCGGTGCATTCGGTGGTGTTCGGCGGCTTCGCCGCGCACAACCTGGCGCTGCGCATCGACGACGCGCGGCCCAAGCTGCTGATCGCCGCCGATGCCGGCAGCCGCGGCGGCAAGCGCATTCCCTACAAGCCGCTGGTCGATGCCGCCTGCGCGGAGGCCAGTGCACCGCCGCCGACGGTACTGATCGTCTCGCGCGGGCTGGATCCGGCGCAGCCGCGCGTGCCCGGGCGCGACGTCGACTATGCCGAGCTGCGCGCCGAGGTCGGCGATGCGCAGGTGCCGGTGGTGTGGCTGGAATCCAACGAGCCCAGCTACCTGCTGTACACCTCGGGGACCACCGGCAAGCCCAAGGGCGTGCAGCGCGATGTCGGCGGGCATGCGGTGGCGCTGTCGTTGTCGATGCGCACGGTGTTCGACTGCGGCCCGGGGCAGACCATGTTTTCCACCTCCGACGTGGGCTGGGCGGTGGGGCATTCGTACAACGTGTACGGTCCGCTGATCGTCGGCGCGACCTCGTTGCTGTACGAAGGCCTGCCGGTGCAGCCGGATCCGGGCGTGTGGTGGGCGCTGTGCGAGAAGTACCGGGTGCGCACCATGTTCTCCTCGCCCACCGCGATCCGCGTGCTGAAGAAGCATCCGGCGCGCTACCTGCGCGAGCGCGACCTGAGCGCGCTGCGCTATCTGTTCCTGGCCGGCGAGCCGCTGGACGAGCCGACTGCGTTGTGGATCGGCGAGGCGCTGGGCAAGCCGGTGATCGACAACTATTGGCAGACCGAAACCGGCTGGCCGGTGCTGACCCTGTTGCCGGGCGTCGAACTGCGGCCGGTCAAGCCGGGGTCGCCAGGCTTTCCCAATCTGGGCTATCGCACGCGCATCGTCGACGAGCACGGCGTCGAGGTGCCGGCCGGGCGCAAGGGCGTGCTGGTGATCGAGCCGCCGTTGCCGCCGGGCTGCATGACCACGGTGTGGAACGACGACGCGCGCTTCCTGCGCAGCTACTTCAGCCATTTCGATACGCTGCTGTACAGCTCGCTGGACTGGGCGATCCGCGACGAGGACGGCTATACCTTCATCCTCGGTCGCACCGACGACGTGATCAACGTGGCCGGACATCGCCTGGGCACGCGCGAGATCGAGGAAGCCATCGCCGGCCACGCCGACGTGGCCGAGGTCGCGGTGATCGGCATGCATGACGAACTGAAGGGGCAGGTGCCGGTGGTGTTCGCGACGCTGAAGCAGGTCGCGCCTGATGCGGCGGCAGTGATCGAGGAACTGCGCCAGTGCGTGGTGCAGCGGCTCGGTGCGGTGGCGCGGCCGGCGCAGGTGTATCTGGTGCAGGCACTGCCGAAGACGCGCTCGGGCAAGCTGTTGCGGCGCTCGCTGCAGGCGCTGGCCGAGCAGCGCGATCCGGGCGATCTGTCGACGCTTGACGATCCCGGCGCGCTGGAGGAAATCCGTCGCGCTTTGCGCGGTTGACGTGCGACTGGCGACGCCGGCGCAGCCGCGCCGGCGTTCGCATCGCCGATCAGCTCAGCCCTTCGGCCTGCAGCGCCGCCTGCACCTGCGGATCGGCGGACATGCGTTCGAAATGCAGTTGCAGATTGGGGCCGAGCGCGATCTGCTGCGCGCGCGCCCAGCGCAGGGTGACGAACAGGTAGGCATCGGCGATGGAACGGCGCGCGCCGCCCAGCCAGGTCTGCTGTTCCAGCGCAGCTTCCACGCGCGCGTACAGCGTGCGCACGCGTTCGCGTGCATGTTCCTGGGTGCGGGCGATCACCGCGGCATCGTCGAGATAGCGGGTGCTGCCGAACAGCGGATGAAACGCCGGGTGCAGATCGGCGTTGAGGAAGGCCAGCCAGCGCTGCACTTCGGCACGGCTGCGCGGGCTGCCGTCGCCAGCCAGGTGCGCGTCGGGCGCGAGATCGGCGATGTAGTTGAGGATCGCCGAGTTCTGGGTCAGCACCCAGTCGTCCATCTGCAGCGCAGGCACCGCGCCGGCCGGATTGATCGCCAGGTACGCCGGCGCCTTCATCGCCGCGGCATCCAGCAGCTTCAGTTCGAACGGCAATCCGGCCCAGCGCAGCGCGATGTGATCGGCCAGCGAACAGGCACCGGGCTTGGAATAGAGTTTCATGGCAGGCGGCTCCGCATCGGTCAGGACGGCAGAGCGTACCTGCTGCGCGGGGCGCTTGGCGATGAAGGCGCGCCATGCGTGGCGCGCGCGCCTGCGTCAGGACATGCCTGTGTGGCGAACGATCAGGACGCGTTGCGCGGGCGCAGCTTCTGCACGCGATAGAACGTGTGGTCGCCGATGGTCGCGACCTGATAGGCATTGCGCCAACTCGGGCTGGCGATGGCATGCGCGGCGAAGTGGCTGGCGCCCGGCACGATCTCCTTGCGCTGGCCCTGCGGCAGCGCCCAGTTGCGCTCGGCGGCGAAGGCGACCTTGACCGCATCGGCCCAGGCGTCGTCGTTCTTCAGTTCGGTGCCCGGCTTCACCAGGCCTGGCGCGAACTGCTTGCGTGCGGTGACCACCTGGCACATCGAATCGCCCCACAGGCCGCTGTCCAGGCGACGCAGCGCCACTTCGGCGACGGCTTGTTGTCCGCGCAGCGTCTGGTCGCGCGCTTCCAGGTACACGGTGGTGCTGAGGCAAAGCGAATCGGCAGCGGGTTGCGGCAACAATTGCGAGAGCCAGAGAATCCAGGCCAGTTTCATCGTACTCCTTGCTCCGTATGGGCCGTCGTCGAGGCGCTGCGCCGGGATGGCGCGGCAAGCGATGCGGCTTGGCGTCATGGGGAGGCGGCCTGTCACGGGCCGCCCGGGTGCCGGCAATCTGAAGTCCGGCGGATCCGCCAAGATGGGCGGATCGAGAAGAGGCGCGAACGATAGGGGCCGGTTCCCGAATCGCAACTGAATCCCGAGTGTTGACAGGGTTCACATCTCGCTGTGTCGAGATGCCGTCGCGCCTGGCCGCACGACGGCATTGTGCAGCGCCGCCCTGCGGCGCATGAGGCTCAGGGAAACTGCTTGCGCTGCATCAGCATGGCGTACACCTTCACTACGGGATCGGCGTGCCCGCTCAGTTGCGCCAGGCGTTGATCGCGATCCGGCCAACGCTGCGCCTGATCGGCGAGCACGCGCAGATCGCCGAACCAGGTGTCGTGATCGCGTGCGTAATACGGGCCGCTCAGCAGCGTGGCGAGCAGGTGCATGCCGCGGTCGCGCGCCGCGCCCGCCGGCGCGTACTCGAGATAGCGCAGCAGTTCGCGCAGGCGCGCGCGCTGCACGCGGCCGCTATCGTCGCTGGCGGCGGTCTGCTGCAGCACGCCGTGGTCGAGTTGGTCGAGGAACTCGATCGATGCTTTTTCCGTCGCCGCATCGCCAGCACCAGCAGCCGCATCCAGCAACTGCGTGCGGATGTTGTAGCCGGCCTGGCGGATCAGCGAGATCGCATCGGCGTCGATCGACTGCGCGGGGAGCGGCGGTGCCGGCACGATGCGCTCGGCCGGCAGCTCGGCGACGAAGCGCTGCTCCAGCAGCCAGTGGTTGCCGAGCACGCTGGAAGGGCAGCGCGTCTGCGCAAGATGCGCAGCGACGTAGCCGCGGTAGGCAGCGTGCAGGCGCTCGCGCAGGGCGCTGTCGGACACTTGTTGCAGCACCAGCGGCATGTCGCCGGCCACGCTGAGTTCGGTGGCGGTGAAACCGGCGTCGTCGCCGCGGATGCGTTCGAACATGCGCACCAGGCTGTCGCCGAGCTGTGCCTGTCCCGCAGTGTCCAGCGGCGCCGCGCCGAGCGCCATCTTCAGCGCCGGGGCGGTGTCGGTTTCGTGTTGCGCCGCGTCCAGGCGTGCGGCGATTGCGCTGGCGCGCGCTGCCGGTGGTGCCGGCTGCAGTGCGCTGGCCAACGCATAGGTCGGGCTGGGATCGTCGAGATAGTCCGCATCGCAACTGCCGGCGTGCGGCGTCGGCAGCGCGGCGAACAACGCCTGAACCTGCGCTGGCGTGGCGTGTTGTGCGGCGCGTGTCTGCAGCGTCAGCCGATCCAGACCAGCGGTGCGCGGTGAGCGAAGTTCGTCGTCGTGCTCTTCGTCGATGCTGCCGACGCGGGCCAGGCCTGGCATGCGCCGTTGCGCGCGCTCGGCCAGTGCCACGGCC
This sequence comes from Xanthomonas sp. SHU 199, assembly GCF_000364665.1. Taxonomy (NCBI): domain Bacteria; kingdom Pseudomonadati; phylum Pseudomonadota; class Gammaproteobacteria; order Lysobacterales; family Lysobacteraceae; genus Xanthomonas; species Xanthomonas sp. SHU 199. Next base: position 6,862 of record NZ_AQOI01000856.1, on the reverse strand, counting down.
TGTTGGGTCAGCCGTTGCGCGGCAGCGGCCCGGTTGCCGTCGGCTGAAAGATCGGCGGATGCAGCCAAGCGCAGCAGCACATCGGCCTGGAAGTCGGCAGGCAGCGCCTGCGCCGCGGCCAGCACCGCACTCGCAGGTGGCCCGGGCACGGCGCTACCGTTCATCGAAGCGGCACCAGTGGACGGCGGCGTCTGCGCACTGGCCGGGCCGGCAGGCGGGTGTGTTGCGAGGGAAGCCGGCGCTGCGGTTTGCGCGCTGTGGGCGGTGGCCGCGCGTTGCAGCAGCGGCACGCAGGCGCCGGCGACCAGCAGCGCGAGAAGCAGATGGCGGGGACGTGGGGCGTAACGCATGGGAACTCCTGAAGGCGGGCGACGGACTGCACGGCGCATGGGCGCCGTGCAGGACCGGGGAGCGCACTCCCCGGGCGACCATCCAGTGGTCAGTTGTAGCGCGCGGTGTTGCGCGGCACGTTTGCGCGAATCACGCCGAGCGGATCGTCGGTGATGATGCTGGTGAAGCCGGCAGTGACCTGTGCGCGGAAGTCCGGACGGTCGTCGGCGGTCTCGTTGCCGAAGTACTTGGTACGGGTCAGGTAATCGTCGAGCGAGGCACAGCAGGTGCCGTTGCTGCGCACGTAGTGCTGGCCGTCATGGCTGCTGAGGCGGTACTCGGGCACCGGCGAGAACGCGCCGATCGCGCGTTTCTGCGCCTGGTTCTCGGCCAGCAGTTCGGCGGTCGGGTCGCCGCGGCGGGGCTGCTTGTTGCCGATTTCCAGCCAGGCGAAGCCGTTTTGGCGACGCGCCTCGTTGATCCAGGCGTTGACCCGGCACGCCGGCGTGTCGCCGCGCCCCGAGCCGCACTCGCCGACGTAGCCGCCATCGGCCAGCCTGTCCATGTCGCCGGCGTAGATGGTCGGCGCGAATGGCACACCCTTGGTGAAGCGGGTGATCTCGCTGGGCGTCTTCGGCAGCAGCGAGGCGCTGAATTTCAGCACCACCTGGTTCTCCATGCGGAACGCATGGACCTGGTCGGCCGCGCGCGAGACTGCATCCAGGTTCTTCAGATCAAGCACCACCACCATGTGGTTGGCGTAGGTCACCACGGTGTTCAGCGCCTTGGCCAGCGAGGTCGGATTGTCGTTGGTCTTGGCGAAGTTCTTGTCGCGCAGGAACGAGTTGACCAGATCATGACTGGTCAGGGTGCTGATGTCCGGATTCCAGCCCTTCGGATTGGTCGCCGGCTGGAAGATATAGAAGCCGGGCTCGTGATACACCACGCGACCGGCGTTCTGGTCGTGGAACAGCCAAAGGATGCCGTCGGAGGCTTGCTTGACATCGAGTTCGATCGCTTCGATGTTGTTGTTGTAAGTGCTGAGGATCGAGCAGGTGGAGTTTTCCGCGCAGCCGTTGCCGACCAGCCCGCGATGCGAGATCACCACGACATCGGCGTGATTCCCCTGGTAGGGATTCTTCATTACGTTGAGGATATGTTGCGGGTTCCAGTTGCTGGCGGCCGACGCCATGCCGGACAGCGTGGCCAGCGACGCGCAGGCCAGCGCCAGGGCGAGAACCTTGGCGGGTTTCTTGGGCAGTTTCATGTGCTCTCTTCCGTTCGGGGTTGATGGAATGAAGTGAAGCAGCGCAGCGCGCGGCAACCGCCGCGCCCATGGGCGCGGTTGTCTGCAGCGCAATGCTCGAAGCGACGGGCATCGTCCTGGCGTTGCATGCCACCCGTCTGAAACTGGACTCCTGGCGACACCGCGCGTGGGCCACCGCGCGGTGTCGCCGGGATTTGGACCGAGGCCCGCTACCGGGGCGTGTCCGTGCCGTGCAGGTAGCGTTGCAATGCCAACGGCTCGTCGGTTTGGATCATGCTGACGCCGTGCTTGCGCAGCCCGCCCCAGACCGCAGCCGGATCGCGCAGTGCGCGCTGGTCGGTGTAGTGCGCGGACAGCCGCATCGGTTTGCCGCTGGCGATGTCGTTGGTCATGGTGTTGACGAACAGCCGCGCGTGCGGCGCCAGTTCGCGTTGCGCAATGTCCAGCACCACCGGGTCGTCGAACATCAGCTGCACCACCGCCGGCTGCAAGCTGGCGGCGCGGCGCAGGGCCTGCTCGGGCGGCAGCGTCGATTCACGCTGCAGGTACAGCGCCTGCATCGCGATGTCGGCCTTGCGCGCGCGCTGCAGCACCGCCGCGGGCACGTCCAGCGGCACGTTGAGCAGCACGTCGCGTTGCGCGCCGGCCGCCTCCACCGCGTCGATCACCTGGTCCAGTGCCGCGGCCTTGATGTCCAGGTTCACCAGCACCTTGCCGCGCGCCAGGGCCAACGCCTGCGCCAGCGTCGGCGGATGCCGCGCGGTGAGCGTGCTGTCGCGGCCGCCGCCCCGGCTGCGCACGCGCAAGGCGGCGATCTGCGCCGCGTCCAGATCGGCCACCGCGCCGTGTCCGTCGGTGGTGCGGTCCACGGTGTCGTCGTGCATCAGCACCAGCGCGCCGTCGCGGGTGGTGCGCACGTCGATCTCGACCATGTCCACGCCGCGCGCGATGCACGCGGCGATGCCGTCAAGCGTGTTCTCCGAGGCGAACGTCCAGCAGGCGCGGTGCGACACCACCAGCGCCGGCCCATGCGGGTCGCGTAGCTGGTCGGGCAGGCTCGGCGTTGCCGCCATGGCCAGGACCGGCATCGACAGCACGGCGCTCATCAGCAGTCTCCGGAAGCGCATGCTCACCATCTCCAGGTCAGCGACGCGTTGTAGTTGCGGCCGAAGATCGGCCGCGCGTAGATCGCGTCGGCGGTGCCCTGGCCGGACAGCGTGTCCACGCGCGCATTGCCTTCGGTCAGGCCGAGCGCGTTGCCGACGTTGGCGGCGTGCAGCTGCAGCTCCAGGTGCTCGCTCAACCGCGCGAACAGGCCCAGGTCGTAGGTGGTGTAGGCGGGCAGGGCGGTGGCATTGGTGTAGTCCACATAGCGCTGGCCCATGCGATAGGCGGTGGCCGACAGTTCGACCGGCCGGCCGTCGATGTCGAAGTACAGCGTCGGGCTGAGCGAGGCCATGAACTTGGGAATGCGCGAGATCTGCTTGCCGTCCAGGTCGCCGTAGCTGATGCCGGTGGTCGCGTTGCTCAGGCCGCGCGTCTGCGGATCCTGCAGCGTCGCCGAACCGGTGATGCCGAACAGCGGCGACGGTCGCCAGGTGAACTCCGATTCCAGGCCCAGCGTGCGGGTCTTGCCGACCAGCGCCAGGCTCTGCACCGCACCGCTGCCGTCGAGCACGATGGCGCTGATCGACAGATCGTTGAAGCGGCTCCAGAAGCCGACCGTGGAGAACGAGAAGCTGTCGCCGAAGCTGCCGCGCAGGCCGGCCTCGGCCTGGTCGATGTCGGTGACGTCCGCGTTCTGGGTCTGGTAGACGTTCTGCAGCCGCGGCAGGCGCTGCGACTGGGTGTAGCGGGCGAAGGTCTGCAACTGCGGGGTCAGCGCGAACTCGGCACCGAGCGTCCACTGCGTGGCGTGGCGATGATCGGTGCGCGGACTGAACGCACCGCTGAGCCCGCCGACGTTGTCGTCGGCCAGCGTGGTCGGATCGCCGAGATTGCGCGTGGTGGTGGCGTAGACGCCGCCGCTGGCGTTGTAGCGGGTGTAGCGCACGCCGGCATCCAGGCCGAGGCGGCCGAAGCGCACCGAGTCCCACAGGTACGGCGAGAAGTAGGTGCCGTTGGCGAAGCCGCGGGTGACGCCATTGCCGTAGCGCACGAAGCCGTTCTGGGTGACCGAACCGACCACGTTGCCGGCGGCGTCGTAGGCCAACACGTCCAGGCGCTGCGCGTTGTTCTGCAGCGTGGTCAGCACGGTGTTCTGTAACCGGTCCTGGCGGTATTCGAAGTGCTGCACGTTGAGGCCGGCGGTGAGCGTGTGCTGGCCCAGCGCGGTGTCGTCGAACGCCTTGCTCAGGCGCAGGTCGTCGGACAGCGTGCGCAGATCGGTGCGCGCATTCCACAGGCCGCTCTCCAGCACCAGGCCGTCGGCCGCGGCTGGATCGTAGGCGGCGCCGTTGCGGCTGGCGACGTAGCCGACCCGCGCCACCCGCGTGCCGAAGCCGCTGCGCGCACGGCCGAGTTGCGTGTTGAGGTAGGCACCGGCGTCGTAGGGTGCGGCGCCGGAGAACAGCGCGGTGTAGTCCACCTCCGCATCGACGAAGCGCATGCGGTTGTTGAGGGTCAGGCCGTCGCCCAGATCCCACTCCAGGTGCGTGCCGAGTTGCTTGACCTTGCTGTGGATGCCGTCGGCCAGGTCCAGGTTGCGCGCCAGCGGTGTAGTGCCGTCGAAGGTCAGGGCCGTGGTGTGGCGCAGGTCGTTGGACAGCAGGGTGCCGTCCAGCGGGTCGATCAGCGCCGACAGCGATTGCGACGGGTTGCGCGGGTCGGCCAGCGGGATCGGGTTGTAGAAGGCGGTACGGTCGTTGAGGTACTTGGCGTCGACGTCGAGGATCGCATCGCCCATCAGGAAGGTCAGGTTGCCGCGCAGCTGGCCACCCTGGTCGGCGGTGTAGCCGGTGCGACGCAGGCCGTCGTCGCTGCGGTGGTAGCCGCCGATGCTGTACAGCACGTTCTCGCTGAGCGGGCCGGCGCTGTAGGCGTCCTCGCGGCGCAAGCCGTCGCTGCCCACGCTCATGCGCACCGCGCCCTCGGGGGTGGCGGTGCCGTGGCGGGTGATGGCATTGACCGTGCCGCCCGGCGCGTTGGTCGCGAACAGCGGCGAGGTGCCGCCGCGCACCACTTCCAGGCGCTCGGTCATCATGTCCAGCGCGAACAGGGTGTCGACGTTGAAGAAGCTTTCCTGCGGCTCGTCGAACAGGGTCAGGCCGTCTTCCTGGTACTGCACGTAGTACCAGCCGCCGGCCGGCAGGCCGCGCACGTAGAGATTCTGGCCGCCGCCCTGGCCGCCGGAGGGTTCGGCGGAGAAACCGGGGACCGCCCGCAGCATGTCCACGCTGCTGCTCGGGGTGCTCCGCTCCAGGCGTTCCTTGGACACCACGCTGATCGCGAAGGGGGCGTCCTTCTGCGACTGGCCCTGCGGCGTGCCGGTGACCACGATCTGGTCCAGCGTGGTGGTGGCGTCGGCCGGGGGGGCTGGCGCGTCTTCGGCATGGACGGTCGCGGCGCTGCCGAGGATGGACGCGAGCGCCAGGGCCAGCAGGCTCGGGTGCGGATGAACGGTACGCATGAAGACCTCCAGTAAAAGAATGTATAGTTAATACTATTTGCAATGTATGAAAATTGGATGTCCACGTGCTAGGTTGTTGCGGTTCGTGCATCCATCACGCTTTGCGCCCGCCTATGCCGCATCCCGATTTCCCGCCGCGCGTCAGTGCCGGCGGCCGCCAATTGCTCGATCGTGTGTTCAAGACCGGGGTGCAGACCCAGGCGGCGCTGAGCCGCGACCTGGATCTGTCGCAGCCCACCGTGGCGCGCCTGCTGCAGGGCTTCGTACAGGACCGCATGGTCCAGCTCAGCGCCCGTGCCGCCGAGGGGCGCGGCAACCCCAGCGTCGATGTGCGGCTGGCGCCGGATTACGCCTACGCCTTCGGCATCGGCCTGATGGGCGACGTGGTGGCGCTGGCGCTGGTGGATTTCGCCGGCACCGTGCGCGGCCAGCGCCGCGTGGGCCTGGCCGACATGCGCCGCGCGCCGGTGCTGGCGCAGTTGCAGCGATTCCGTGCGGAGCTGCTGGCCGAGACCGGCGTGGACCCGGCGCGGGTGGTCGGCATGGGCATGGCGATTTCGGCGTTCTTCACCGGGCAGGGCCGGCAGATGGCCGGGCCGCCGGCGCTGGAGGACTGGACCCAGGTGGATCTGGTGCCGATCCTGGAAGACGCCCTGGGCTGCGCGGTCACCATCGAAAACGATGGCGCGGCGGCGGCGGTGGCCGAGAGTCTGTACGGGGTCGGCCGCGACTGCCGCGACTTCGTCTACCTGCACCTGACCAACGGCTTCGGTGGCGGCATCATCGCCGATGGCCGGCTGTTCCGCGGCCACCGCGGCAATGCCGGCGAGTTCGGCGGCATCTGGACCGTCGGCGGCATGGCCTATCCGAACCTGGACGCGCTGCTGTCGCTGGTGCGGGCCGCCGGCCAGGACTACGCCGGAGTCGAGCAGATGCTCGGCGCGATCGACGCGCACACCCCGGGCGTGGACGCCTGGCTGGACATGGCCGAGGCACCGTTCTCGCAGTTGTGCGCGTATCTGGCCTATGCGCTGGATCCGCAGGCGATCGTGATCGGCGGGCGCCTGCCGGCCGCGATCGGCGCACGCCTGATCGAGCGCATCCGCATCCCGCGCGCGCCCAACCGGCACGGCCTGGCGCCGCCGCTGCCGCAACTGTGCATCGCCCGCACCGTCGGCGACGCGGTGACCCTGGGCGCGGCGTTGATGCCGCTGCAGCGGGCGTTTTTCGCCTGAGACACGCGCGTGCGCGGTGCGCCGCGTTCAAGCCAGCGACATGGCGCCGTGTCGCCGAGGATTCGGGCCTGATGCTCGCCCGTTGCGTCGCAGCGTCCGCTGTCTCAGCCGCTGCTGGCGTTGGCCGCCAGGCCGGCACCGATCGGATGCGATCGCCGGCGTCCCGTCAACAGCGCCAGCAGCAGGCACAGCGCCCCGCACAGCAGCGGGCCGGCCGCCATCGCCCAGCACAGCAGCAGGCAGTGCCCGTCGCGGTAGTCCAGCGCATCCAGCAGCACGCCGATCAGCACCACCCCGGCGGCCAGGGCGACCTGTGCGGCGGCGGTCAGTGCGGCGAAGCACAGCGCATGCTCGGCGACCGCACGGGTCGCGGTGCACTGCGCGTGCCAGGCCCATACCAGT
>NZ_AQOI01000855.1:0-427 GCF_000364665.1 Xanthomonas sp. SHU 199 | reverse complement strand
GCCGCCGATGGCGCCGATGCAGGCCGCCGCGGCCAGGCTCAGCAGTGGCTGCGCCGGCAACGCCAGGGCGAACAGCGGCGCGCACAGCAACAGGGCGCCGCCGAGCCAGGCCAGCCGTTGCGTCGGCGTGCGCTGCCGGCCCCAGCGCGCGGCCAGCGGTTGCACCAGCACCGTGCCAAGCGCGTAGGCGATCAGGACCGCACTGCCCCAGCCGGGCGAGAGCAGGCCGTAGGCGGCCACGTACGGGGCGAGCTTGGTGAACGCGGGCAGGGTCAGCGAGACCGCTGCGATCAGTGCCAGCGGCTGCCAGGGAATCGCGCGCCACGAGGGCGCTCGGTCGATCGCGAGCACAGCCGTGGCGTCGGCCGGGGCAGGGTGCGCATTGGCGTGATGGCGCAGCACCCGCTGCAACTGCCAGGCGCACAGC
>NZ_AQOI01000854.1:0-2859 GCF_000364665.1 Xanthomonas sp. SHU 199 | reverse complement strand
CGGGCGCTGGCCGACGAGACCCTGGCCGACCCGGCCGACCTGCCCGACACCGGAGTCGGCCCGGACCTGGAACGGCGGCTATCGCCGGCCTTCATCCGCGGCAGCGAGTACGGCACCCGCGCCAGCACTATCGTCGCGGTGGACGCCGCCGGGCACGGCTGGATCCATGAGCGCCGCTTCGGCCCGGACGGAGTGTTCCTGGGGGAAACGCGGCTGGAGAACCAGGACTCGTGACCCTGGATTTGGGAAGTATGGGGTCAGGCGCGAAATCGCTGTCAGCGACCTAAAGCGGCGATTTTTGTGGGAGGGACTTCAGTCCCGACGGGCTTTACCGGTAGAGCCCGTCGGGACTGAAGTCCCTCCCACAGTGCAATCGAAACCTGCACTCGCGGAAAATCCCGAATCCCAGGTCCCGGCTTAACATGCGACAATGCCCACGGCGGAGCCGGCCAGACAGTCGCGTCATCCCATCGCATTTCGGTGCGGCGGGATGCCGAGGAAAGTCCGGGCTCCATAGGGCAAGGTGCCAGGTAACGCCTGGGCGGCGCGAGCCGACGGACTAGTGCAACAGAAAGATACCGCCTACGTCTGCGCAAGCAGGCCGGTAAGGGTGAAATGGTGCGGTAAGAGCGCACCGCGAGTCCGGTAACGGACCGGCACGGCAAACCCCACCTGGAGCAAGACCAAATAGGGACCTCATGGCGCGGCCCGCGTCGGGTCCGGGTAGGTTGCTTGAGCGTACCGGTGACGGTGCGCCTAGAAGAATGACTGTCCACGACAGAACCCGGCTTATCGGCCGGCTCCGCCACTTTTTTCAGAACGTCGAAAACTCCAAACCCTCACTGAGGGCGCGGAGCGCCAGGCGTTCATCGCCCCCCCTTCTGGCCTCCGACCCGCTGCGAACAGGATCCTTGTTGCGAAAGTGCAATCATTGCACTATGTTCCGCACATGCCGACGATCGTTTGTTTCGCAACAGCGTTGTCACGATGTATGCGGCCGACCATCTGCCGCCTCACTTCCATGTGCGTACCCGAGATGGTCGGGAAGCGCTGATCGTCATCGACACCCTGGCAGTTCTGTCCGGCCGCCTGAGCCGACGCGAATTGAGCGCCGCGCTTGAATGGGCCGCGGCGAACAAAGCCACCCTCATCGCCCGATGGCAGGAATTGAATCCATGAACCAACCTCAATTCGTCATTACCAAGGTGAAGGCTGTCGCGGCGCGCGAACTTGCACTGACCTTTGCCGACGGCTTCACTTGCACCGTCGACCTCAGCGAGGTCTTGGCCTCGCATCCTTCCCTGAAAAAGGCACGGCTGCCACACGTTTTCCATAAGGTCTCGCTCGACGAATGGCAGCGTGGCGTCATCTTCGACGGCAACGACGAGTTGGCGCTCGCCAGCGACAACCTGCGCGCACTCGCGATCGAGCAAGCCGGTGACTATTCCCACCAGCAGATCATCGCCTGGATGCATCGCCACGACATGACGTTGGATTCAGCCGCCGAAGCATTGGGCTTGAGCCGGCGCATGCTCGCCTACTACCGCAGCGGCGAAAAGCCCGTCCCCAAGAGCATTGGCTTGGCGATGCTGGGATGGGAGGCCGAACAGGCAGGGTTTGATTATTCGAAAGTCGCCTGAGAACGCAGTCGCCAAAGACGACTGGCCGGCGATCGCATTGCCGCAGGGCGTTATCGCCCCCTCAACCGCCGTAAAGCGCCTTGCGCGACGCACCGGTCAGTTCGGCGGCGAGCTTGGCGGCGGTGGACGGCGGCAGGTGTTCGCTGAGCTTGGCGTAGACGCGGCGGCCTTCGGCCAGTTGCGCGTCGGCGTCGTCGCCGGCGCCCTGCACCATCAGCACGAACTCGCCCTTGCGCTGGTTGTCGTCGGCCTCGACCCGCGCGTGCAGGTCGGCCAGGGTGCCGTCGAGCACGGTCTCGAACAGCTTGGTCAGTTCGCGTGCCATCACGGCCGGGCGGGCATCGCCGAAGGCGGCGCGGCAGTCGGCCAGGGACTCGGCGATGCGGTGCGAGGCTTCGTAGAACACCAGGGTGCGTGGTTCGCTGGCCAACCGGACCAGGCGCTCGCGGCGCGCCGAGGCCTTGGCCGGCAGGAAGCCCTCGAAGGCGAAGCGGTCGCTGGGCAGGCCGGCCACGCTGAGCGCTGCGATCGCCGCGCAGGCGCCGGGCACCGGGCTGACCCGGACCCCGGCCGCGCGTGCGGCGCGCACCAGGCGGTAGCCGGGGTCGCTGACCAGCGGGGTGCCGGCGTCGCTGACCAGGGCCAGCGACTGGCCCTCCAGCAGGCGCGCGACGATGCGCTGCGACAGCGCCTCCTCGTTGTGTTCGTGCAGCGCCAGCAGCGGCCGCTCGATGCCGAAGTGAGCCAGCAGCTGGCCGCTGCGGCGGGTGTCCTCGGCGCAGATCGCCGCCACCGAGCGCAGCGTCTCCTGGGCGCGCGGCGTCAGGTCGGCGAGGTTGCCGATCGGCGTGGCGACGACGTGCAGGGTTCCGGGCTGGGCGCTCATCTACGGGCTTTCCATGGTCAAGGGTAGAATCGTAGCGGTTTTCCCCGGCGCGCCCGGCGTGCCCAGCCGAATGGACCAGAAATGAACAAGCGATTCGCAAGGATTTCCGCCCTGTCGCTGCTGGCGCTGCTCGTCGCCGGCTGCGCCACCACCAGCGTGACGCCGAGCGCTTCGCCGGCCCAATCGGCGGCGCTGGCGCTGCTGGACCAGGGCAAGCCGCGGGACGCGGCGCAGCAGCTCGAGGCGCAGGCCGCCGGCGCCACCGGCAGCGCCCGCAACCAGTTGCTGGGCGACGCCGCCTTCGCCTGGTACGAGGCCGGCGATACCGCCCGC
>NZ_AQOI01000853.1:0-342 GCF_000364665.1 Xanthomonas sp. SHU 199 | reverse complement strand
AGCCTGCTGGCGCAGGTGCAGCCGCGGCAGTTGCCACCGCTGAGCAAGGTGCGGGTGGCGCTGGTCGAGGCCGAACTGGCCCTGGCCGACCGCCAGCCGGCCAAGGCGCTGCAGGCGCTGGGCAGCGATCCGCAGGCGGTGCCGCAGAACCTGCGCGCGCGCTGGCATCTGGCCCGTGCACAGGCCCTGGAAGGCACCGGCGACGCCACCGCGGCGCTGGACGAGCGCGCCCGCGCCGACAACGGCCTCAGCGGCCAGGCGCGCAGCGACAACCAGCGCGCCATCGTGCGCCAGCTGGCCACGCTCAACGACGCCACCCTGCAGGCGCGCGCCGCCGCGCTG
>NZ_AQOI01000852.1:0-9265 GCF_000364665.1 Xanthomonas sp. SHU 199 | reverse complement strand
AATGATGCCAAAGGCGGGGTTTTTAGAGGTGCCCTTCAGTCGCGACGAGCGAAGTGCAGATCGCCACCGGCTTCGATAGCAGTCTGGGCTAAGTCCTTCCACCAGTGCACCAAACAACTCGCCGAGAATTTCTGTGGGAGCGACTCCAGAGCGGATCCAATGACGAGGGGGACCCGCTTCAGGAGCGGCTTCGGCCACGACAGACAGCATTGCTTGCCGTCTGATGGCGCAGCGCGTCGGGACTGAAGTCCCTCCCACATCGCGCATTCGTCAGACGCGCGATACTGCATGATGATGCCTCCGCCACCGCCGTGATGGGCGGAGGCGGCCCAATCGCTCGCGCTACAGCTTGGCGCGCTGCGCGCGCAGACCGTCGAGTTGCGCGCTCCAGTCGGCCAGGCGCTGGCGTTCCTGCTCGACTACCGCGGGCGGCACCTTGTCGGTGAACTTGCCCAGCTTGGCCTCGCTCTTGTCCTTCTCGGACGCGACACGGGCGATCTCCTTGTCCAGGCGCAGGCGTTCGGCATCCAGGTCGACCAGGCCTTCCAGCGGCACCAGCAGCGTCAGTTCGCCGACGATCGCGGTGGCCGCGGCCGGCGACGGCGCGCCGTCGTCCAGCCACTGGATGGACTCCAGCTTGAGCAGGAAGCGCAGCTGCGCGGCAAAACGTTCGATTCGCGCGCGGTCTTCTGCCTGGCCACCCTGCAGCAGCAGCGGCACCTGCCGCGACGGCGCCACCTGCAGTTCGCTGCGCACGCGGCGCAGCGCCGACACCATCGCCTTCAGCCATTCCACGTCGGCCGCGGCGCCGGCGTAGGCGGCCACGTCCATCGCCGCCGCCTCCGGATAGGGCTGCAGCGAGATGGTCGGTGCGGCGATGCCCAGGCGCGGCGCCACCTGCTGCCACAGCTCCTCGGTGAGGAACGGGGTCAGCGGGTGCAGCAGGCGCAGCAGGGTTTCCAGCACGTGCAGCAGGGTGTGGCGGGTGCTGTCGGCGGCGGCCGCGTCGTCGCCGCTCAGCGCCGGCTTGGCCAGTTCCAGGAACCAGTCGCAGAACTCGTTCCAGGCGAATTCGTACAGGCACTGCGCCAGCAGGTCGAAGCGATACGCGGCGAACTGCGCCTGCGCCTCGGCCGTGACCGCCTGCAGGCGCAGCAGGATCCACTTCTCGGCATCGGTGGCCGGTGCAAGCGAGGCTGAACCGGCATTCGAAGCGGTGTCCGCGTGGTTCGCCACTTGGGCGCGTGGCGACGCGTTCGTGATGGTCGCTGCTTCCACATCCTCCTGGCGCGTATTCATCAGCACGAAGCGGCTGGCATTCCACAGCTTGTTGCAGAAGTTCTTGTAGCCCTCGGCGCGGCCCAGGTCGAACTTGATATCGCGGCCGTGGCCGGCCAGTGCGGCGATGGTGAAGCGCAGTGCGTCTGCGCCGTGGGCGATGATGCCCTCGGGGAATTCCTTGCGCGTGGCCTTCTCGATCTTCTCGGCCATGCGCGGCTGCATCAGCCCGGTGGTGCGCTTGGCGACCAGGTCCTCGATGCTGATGCCGTCGATGATGTCCAGCGGATCGAGCACGTTGCCCTTGGACTTGGACATCTTCTGCCCGTCCTTGTCGCGGATCAGGCCGGTGATGTAGACGTCGCGGAACGGCACCTTGCCGGTGAAGCTGTCGGTGGCCATGATCATGCGCGCCACCCAGAAGAAGATGATGTCGAAGCCGGTGACCAGCACGCTCGACGGCAGGTAGCGGTCGAAGCCGCGCTCGGCCATCGCCTGCGGATCCGGCCAGCCCATGGTCGCGAACGGCCACAGCTGCGAGGAGAACCAGGTCTCCAGCACGTCGCTGTCCTGGTGCAGGGCGAGGTCGGCGCCGAGGCCGGCCTTGGCGCGTGCATCGGCCTCGTCGCGGCCGACATAGCAGTTGCCGGCGTCGTCGAACCAGGCCGGAATGCGATGGCCCCACCACAGCTGGCGGCTGATGCACCAGTCCTGGATGTTCTCCATCCAGTGACGGTAGGTGTTGATCCAGTTCGGTGGCACGAACTGGATCTGCCCGGACTCGACCAGTTCCAGGCCGCGCTTGGCCAGCGCATCCATCTTCACGAACCACTGGTCGGTCAGGTAGGGCTCGATCACCTGGCCGGTGCGATCGCCGCGCGGCACCTGCAGCTTGTGCGGCTTGGTCTCGACCAGGATGCCGAGGTCTTCGAGGTCGGCCAGCACGACCTTGCGCGCGTCGAAGCGGTCCAGACCGCGGTATTTTTCCGGGACGCTGTCGTTGAGCGCGGCGGTCTGCGTGAACAGGTTGATCATCGGCAACCCATGCCGCACGCCGACCTGGTAGTCGTTGAAGTCGTGCGCCGGCGTCACCTTGACCACGCCGGTGCCGAACGCGCGATCGACGTAGTCGTCGCCGATCACCGGCACGCGGCGGCCGGTCAGCGGCAGCGTCACGGTCTTGCCGATCAGGTGCGCGTAGCGCGCATCCTCCGGGTGCACCATCACCGCGGTATCGCCGAGCAGGGTTTCCGGGCGGGTGGTGGCGACCACCAGGTAGTCGCGGGTCTCGCGCAGGGTCTCGTTGCCGTCGGCGTCGTGCTCGACGTGTTCGTAGCTGGCGCCGTCGTCCAGTGTGTAGGCGATCGACCACAGGAAGCCGTCTTCCTCGACGTTCTCCACTTCCAGGTCGGAGATCGCGGTCTTCAGCACCGGGTCCCAGTTGACCAGGCGCTGGCCGCGGTAGATCAGGCCCTGTTCGTGCCAGCGCACGAAGGCCTCGATCACCGCCGCCGACGGCTGCGGATCCATGGTGAAGGTGCTGCGCGACCAGTCGGCCGAGGTGCCGAGGCGGCGCATCTGCCGCTCGATGGTGTCGCCGGAGTGCTGCTTCCACTCCCAGACCTTGGCGATGAAGCCGTCGCGGCCCAGCGAATCGCGGGTCTCGCCCTTGCCTTCCAGGGTCAGGTTGCGCGACACCACCATCTCGGTGGCGATGCCGGCGTGGTCGCTGCCGACCTGCCACAGCGTGTCGAAGCCGCGCATGCGGTGGTAGCGCACCAGTGCATCCATCAGCGTCTGCTGGAAGGCGTGGCCCATGTGCAGCGTGCCGGTCACGTTCGGCGGCGGCAGCAGCACCGTGTACGGCGCGCCTTTCCCGGACGGCGCGAAGTAACCGGACGCTTCCCATTGCGCGTACAGGCGCGATTCGAAGGAGGTGGGATCGTAGCTGGAGGCGAGGGTGGTCATGGGCTGGGAATCGGGAATCGGGAATGGGGAATCGATGGAGCGCAGAGCAGGGACCGCCTCAATGCGGCGCTTGGAGAAACGATTCCCGATTCTCCATTCCCGATTCTCCGCTTCATCACATATCGTGCTTGCTGACCGCGTAGCCCTGGGCCTTGTACTGCTTCCAGCGCTCGCGCAGCGGGTCGCGCGCGGATGGGTCGGCCGGCACCACTTCGAGGACGCGGTCGCAGGCGCCGAGGTAGGGCGCATCGCGCAGGTTGATCACCAGCGGCCGCTGCGGCGCGTCGACGCCGGGCGGGACGATCAGCACCTGCGCCTCTTCCTCGTCGGCATCGGCGTCGGCGATCTGGTGCGGGATGTAGGCGTCGGCATCGAACGCCCACAACAGCTCGTCCAGTTCCTCGGCCTGGGCCATGTCGCGCGCCAGCACCAGCGTCCACAGGTTGGCGTCGTTGGCCTTGCGCGCCAGTTCGCACACCAGCCGCAGCGGTTCGTTGAGGAACCGCGGCTTGGCGATCAGGTAGAAGTCGGCGCGCATCAGGGCTGGGAGTGGGGAATGGGGAATAGGGAGTGGGAACAGCGGGTGGCGGCGCGTGCGCCGCCTCCGGTTGGGTCAGACAGGGCGCTTTTCACGATTCCCGATTCCCGGTTCTCAATTCCCGGCCGCAACGCGGTCGAGCAACCACTGCGACAGCAGGCCCACCGGGCGGCCGGTGGCCATGCCGCGCTTGCCTTCGTCGCTGGCGACGCCGGCGATGTCCAGGTGCGCCCAGCGCTGGCCTTCGGTGAAGCGCGACAGGAAGCAGCCGGCGGTGATCGCGCCGGCCCAGCGGCCGCCGATGTTGTAGACGTCGGCGAAGCTGGAATCCAGCAGGCCCTGGTACTCGTCCCACAGCGGCAGGCGCCAGGCGCGGTCGAACACGTGCTCGCCGGCGGCCAGCAGTTCGGCGGCCAGGTCGTCGTGCTTGCTCATCAGGCCGGCGGTCTGGTGGCCGAGGGCGACCATGCACGCGCCGGTGAGGGTGGCCACGTCGATCAGCGCCGCCGGCTTGAAGCGTTCGGCGTAGGTCAGCGCATCGCACAGGATCAGGCGGCCCTCGGCGTCGGTGTTGCCGACCTCGATGGTCTTGCCGGACATGCTGGTGATCACGTCCGACGGGCGATAGGCGTTGCCGTCGATCGCGTTCTCCACCGCCGGCACCACCACCACCAGGTTCAGCGGCAGGCGCGCGGTCGCGGCGGCGACGAAGGTGCCGATGACGTTGGCGCCACCGCACATGTCGTACTTCATCTCCTCGATGCCGCCCTGGGTCTTCAGGTTGACGCCGCCGGTGTCGAAGGTGATGCCCTTGCCGACCAGCACGTAGGGCTGGGTGTCGCCGCCGCCATGCCACTTCAGCACCAGCAGCCGCGGGCGGTTGGCCGAGCCGCGCGCCACCGCCAGCAGCGAGCCCATGCCCAGTTCCTGCATCTGCGTCTCGTCGAGGATCTCGGCCTCGGCGCTGTCCACGCCCCGGGCGAAGGCGGCGGCGGTCTCGGCCAGGTAGGCCGGGGTGCACAGGTTCGGCGGCAGGTTGCCCAGTTCGCGGGCGAATTTCACGCCGGCGGCGATCGCCTCGCCCTGGGCCAGCGCGGTGGCGTCGTCGCCGTGCACGGCCAGGCGGGCGAGGCCGCTGTCGTCGGGCTTCTTCTTGCCGAGGGTGGCGGTGTAGCGGTAGCAGGCGTGGTCGCTGGCGATCACCGCCTGGCGGATCGCCCAGGCCTGGTCGCGGCCCTTGACCTCCAGCTCGCTCAGGGTCAGCAGCGCGCTGGCCGCCGGCCCGCTCTTGAGGGCGCGCGCGGCGTCGCCGACCGCCTTCAGGTACTGCGGCACGCCGAACTTGGCGGCGTCGCCCAGGCCCACCGTCAGCACGCGCGGCGCCTGCACGCCGGGCAGGTCGTGGAGCAGGGCGGTGGCGCCGGTCTTGCCGCTGACGTCGCCGCGCTCGGCCAGCGCGGTCAGGCGTCCGCCGCTGGCCGCGTCCAGGGCCTGGGCGGCCGGGGACAGGCGCTTGTCGGCGAACACGCCGACGACGATGCAGTCGAACGCCGCGGTGGCCGGGGCGTCGTGGTTCAGGGTGAATTCCAGGGCCATTGATCAGATTCCGTTGGCAAATCCGTACAATCGCGGACTCTTTACCCCCAGTCGGATAGGCTGGGGCAGCCGCGAACGAATCCGAGAGTTTAAATCAACCCACCCCCATGCCGAAGCTCGATCGATACCTGCTGCGCGATTTCGTCCAGAGCTTCTCGGCCACCCTGATCGTGCTGCTGGTGGTCAGCGTCGGTGGTGTGCTGGTGGACATCCTGGGCAACATCGCCGATGGCCGCATCCCGGCCAAGTTGTTGTTTTCACAGCTCGGCCTGCAGTTCGTGGTGTACCTGCCGCTGATCCTGCCGCTGGCGCTGATGCTGGGCCTGCTGCTGGCGCTGGCGCGGCTGTACCGCGACTCGGAAATGGCGGTGATCACCGCCATCGGCGTGGGCCCGCGGCGCCTGCTGCGGCCGATCCTGATGCTGGTGATCCCGGTGGTGACCCTGGTCGGCATGTGCTCGCTGTGGCTGGGCCCATGGGCCGACCGTACCTCCGACCGGCTGATCGACGAGGCCAACCACAGCCTGCTGATGGCCGGGCTGGAGGCCGGGCGCTTCACACCGCTGTCCGACGGCGGCATCGTCTACATCAGCACCCTGTCCGGGGACGGCACCAAGCTCAGCAAGGTGTTCATGCAGCGGCAGAAGGACGGCCGCCTGGACGTGGTCACCGCGCAGCGCGGCGCCATGTTCTTCGAGGGCAAGGCCGACCGCTACCTGCGCCTGGAGGACGGCTACCGGGTCGAGGGGCCGCTGGCCGGCGACGGGCTGGATTACCGGATGATGCGCTTCGTCAGCAACGACGTGGCGCTGCCCGACCGCAACGCCGCGCGCAAGGACGATGACCCCGAATTGCTGCCCACCGCCAAGCTGATCGGCGATCCGCGCCCGCAGGCCAATGCGCAGCTGCATGCGCGCCTGGCGCCGCCGCTGCTGGCGCTTGCCTTCGCGCTGCTGACCCTGCCGCTGTCGCGCAGCTCGCCGCGGCAGCAGCGCTATGGCCGGATCATGCTGGCGTTCCTGGCCTACCTGGTCGGCACCAACCTGATGTTCCTCGGCACCCAGTGGCTGAGCACCGAGAAGCTGCCGCGCGCGCTCGGCCTGTGGTGGCTGACCCTGCCGTTGCTGGCGTTGGCGGTGTGGATGTACCTGCGCGATGGCCGGCTGTCGCGGCCACGGAGGCAGCCGGCATGAGGCTGCGTCCGAACCTGCACGATGTGTACGTGGGCCGCGCCGTGCTCGGCACGGTGCTGCTGACCTGGGCGGTGCTGCTGGGCCTGGACGTGATCATGGCCCTGTCCAACGAGTTCAAGGTCATCGGCACCGGCAGCTACAGCCTGGGCCATGCCGCCGCGTTCGTGGCCTACACGGTGCCGCGCCGCGCCTACACCCTGTTCCCCACCGGCGCGGTGATCGGCGTGCTGATGGGCCTGGGCCAGCTTGCGGCCACCTCCGAACTGACCGCGCTGCGCGCGCTGGGCCTGTCGCGGCGCCGGCTGAGCCTGGCCGCGGCCTCGACCATGGCCGTGCTGACCGTGGTCATGGTGGTCAACGGCGAGACCCTGGCGCCATGGGCGCAGAACCAGGCCGACGCGATCAAGGCCAACGCCAAGTACAACGGCGACATGAGCATGGCGCGCTATTCCGGGCTGTGGGCGCGCGAGGGCAACACCTTCCTCAATGCCCAGGCCGGCGAAGAGCACCTGGAGGACGGCGGCGGCACCTGGCTGGAGCTGCGCGACGTGCGCCTGTACACGCTGGACGAGAGCGGCCGGCTGGCGTCGCTGACCCATGCCGCCATCGCCGAGCACCGGCACAACGGCTGGACGCTCAAGCAGGCCTACCGCGACACCTTCGCCGAACGCTCGGTGCAGCGCGAGAAGTTCGACAGCCTGCCGTGGCAATCGCAGCTGGACGCGGCGGCGCTGGCCTCGGGCCTGGCCAAGCCACGCAACCTGTCGGCGCGCGACCTGCACACCAGCATCGAGTACCGCCGCCGCAATGGCCTGGACGCGCGCGACTACGAGGACCAGTACTGGAGCCGCTGGTTCTATCCGCTGAATGTGCTGGCGCTGTGCTTCGCCGCGATCCCGTTCGCGTTCGGCGCGCTGCGCAGCGGCGGCATGGGCAAGCGTCTGTTCCTCGGCATCCTGTTCGCCCTGGTGTTCTGGCTGCTGCAGTTGTTCTTCGGCCGCATGGCCGGCGCCCTGAAGTTCGACTACCGCATCGCCTACGCCTTGCCGCCGCTGGTGATGCTGGCCGTGTCCTGGTTGCTGTTCCGCAAACGCAGCAGTTAGCGATGCGGCGTCCGAGCACCACTGGCCTGGTGTTCTGCCTGTTGTATGCGGCGGTGATCGTTGGCTGCCGCTGGATGGCGAGCAATCTGCAGGTCGATGGCCATCTCCAGGCAGGGTTGCGGCAACTGCCGTTCGTTCCAATCACCCTTCCGCTGGCGATGCTCGACCTGTTGCCGTGGTTGGAACGGTTGCCGAGGGTCGTCGCATACGCGCTGGTGCTGCTGCCCATGTTCTGGGCGAGCTACTGGCTGGGTCGGTCCTTGGAGCGGTGGATTGGTGGTTTGGTCGCCTCGCGCAGGGCCGCATCGGCGCGCAGGCATGCTGATGGGGGGTGATGCTGTTCGGCGTTCTCGCCAGTGCTTGCCGATCGGCGTCGATGTCGTGCTGGATTCGCCATGCGCGCTTCCGTTCGACGATGCGTCCAACGACATGAGATAGGTGCCGCTGGCCCTGTCGTGCCGCGCCGCAGTGGTCCCGATGTGGCAGGAGTGGTCGGCGCGCCGCCGCGCGCCTGTGTGCTGCGGTCAGGGCTTGGCTTTGGGCAATCGTGTCAGATAGGTGCCGCTGGCCCTGTCGTGCCACGTCAACCGCTCCCGATCAAAAAGCGCCCACCAGAACCCCAGCCCGCCCAGTAACAACGACACGGTACCGACCAGATAGCGCCGCCACAGCGCGCCCCAGCCTGGCGCGTTGCCGTCGGCGCCGTGCAGGCGCAGCCGCCATGGACGCATGCCCAGGGTCTGGCCGCCACGACGCCAGCTCAGCGTCGCGTACAGGCCGGCGACCACCCAGCAACACAGCCACAACAGCCACTGCAGGGCGCTGAAAGGAGCGATGTTCTCGCGCGGCGCATGGCCTTCCAGCGTGTAGCCGAGGGTGAACAGCGCCGAGACCACGAACCACAGCGCCAGTACCGGCCAGGCGTCGTAGAACAGTGCCAGCAGCCGCCACAGCAGCAGCGCGCGTGGACGGGGGGCGGAAGCGGAAGGCGGTGCGCTCATCGACACAGCTTAGAGCCAGTCGCACGCTTTGCGGTGGACTGCGTTGCGCGCGGCTCTGGTATGCGCAGCCCTGCTGCTCGTCCCGCCCACATCGACCTTGCGCCCCCCGGCAAAGCCGCTAGGCTTTCCCGATTCCCGATTCCCGATTCCCGATTCCCGATTCCCCAAATGCCCTCCCTGCATTCCCCCGCCGAACGCCGCCAGCAGACGCAACGGCTCGCGCCGCTGCGCGAGGCCGATGCGCTGGCGATCCAGCAGTTCCTGGATGCGGCCTGGGCCGAGCAGGGGTTGGCGCGGCAGAGCCTGGACAGCTACCGCCGCGACCTGGAGGGCTTCGCGCGTTGGCGCGACGGTGCCGGCGGCGGGTTGGCCGGTGCCGATCGACAGGCGCTGTTCGATTACCTGGCATGGCGTACCGAGCTGGGCTATTCGCCGCGCAGCAACGCCCGCTGGCTGTCGTCGCTGCGCGCGTTCTTCGCGCTGCGCGTGCGCCGCGGCGAGCGCAGCGACGACCCGACCGCGCTGCTGGAGCCGCCGCGGCTGCCGCGTTCGCTGCCCAAGGCACTGGCCGAAAGCCAGATCGATGCG
>NZ_AQOI01000851.1:0-9471 GCF_000364665.1 Xanthomonas sp. SHU 199 | reverse complement strand
TGGCGCCGGACGCGACCGCGCCGGCAGGCTTGCGCGACCGCGCCATGCTCGAGTTGATGTACGCCGCCGGCTTGCGCGTCAGCGAGCTGGTCAACCTGCCGGCCAACGCGGTCAATCTGCGCCAGGGCGTGCTGCGGGTCACTGGCAAGGGCAGCAAGGAGCGGCTGGTGCCGTTGGGCGAGGAGTCGCAGCACTGGCTGCAGCGCTATCTGGACAGCGCCCGCCCGGCGCTGGCGGCGGGGCAGGCGGTGCCGGCCAGCGATGGCGTGGTGCCGCTGTTCATCGACGCCGCGCGCCGCGCGCTGACCCGCCAGCAGTTCTGGGTGTTGGTGAAGCGCTATGCGGCGGTGGCCGGGATCGATCCGGTGCGGATCAGCCCGCATGGCCTGCGTCACAGCTTCGCCACGCATCTGCTCAACCGCGGCGCCGACCTGCGCGCGCTGCAGATGCTGCTCGGCCACAGTTCCCTGTCCACCACCCAGATCTACACGCTGGTGGCGCGCGAGCACCTGCAGAGCCTGCACCGCAAGCATCATCCGCGTGGCTGAGCGGCAACTGCAGCTGCAGCTGCAGCTGCCGCTGCCGCCGGCGATGGCATCCTTTTCCTTCCATCGAGTGCGTCCATGAGCGAGTTGCGACATCGCGTTTCCCATGCGCCAGCACGAGCTTGTGCCGGCCTGCTGCTGCTCGCGCTCGGCAGCGCGTTCGCGGCCGGGCCGGTGCAGCCGTCCGCCATGCCGGTGGCCGAGCCTGGCGACAGCGCGTGGCAGATCGCGGCTGCCGGCACGGCGCTGGAGGCGCAGGCACCGGCGGTGCGTCGCCACGAGGATCTGCTGTTCTGGACGCTGCCGGGCGGGCAGCGCGAACCGGCCACGGCGGCGCATCTGCTGATCGCAGCGCCGTATGCCCAGGTGCAGGCCGCGGTACGTGGCGTCGTGCAGGCGCAGGGGGGCTTCCAGGAAGGCAACGAGACCTTGCCGCTGTCGTATCTGCCCGACGATTGGGGCCGGGTCCTGCTGTCACGCCGCCAGGACCTGCGCGCGGCGCTGGCCGAGCGCTTCGCGCAGCCGATGCTGCAGGCGGCGGTGGAGCAGGGCGCGCTGACTGAGGAGGAGGCGCGCACGCGCCTGCAACAGGCGCGCGAGCGCAGCGATTGGGCGCCACAGGATCGCGCCGAACTGGCTGTGTTCCGCGAGACGCGCTATGCGGAATACTGCGCCACGCGCAGCGAACGCCAGGGACTGAGCGGGCGTCTGGAACTGAGGGTATGCGTCTTCGACATGACCGCGGCCATGGGGCATGCGACCACCGCGCTGAGCATCGAGCGCACCGACAACTACGCCAATCCGGATTACAGCGTGATCAGGCAGATCACCCAGTTCAATCCGCTGGGCGGTGCGTCGCAGCCGTCGCGGTTGAGCCAGCGCGTGGTGCCGGCGGTGCTGTTCCAGGCCGTGCGCCAGGCGCTCGCCGCGAGCGTGCCGCAGCAGCCGGTGCGTGTGGCCGCGTCGCCGTTGGTATGGATGCTGCCGCCGCAGCGCGCCGGTGCGGCGCCGGCCATCGCGTTTGTCCCGCCGCGCAACGACGTGCCGCTGTTGCCGTTCGACGCGCTGCCCTGGGACGCGCTCGGCGGCGAACTGGCCACGGCGGACAGCGGCGCCCGCTACCCGCGCGATCTGCTGGCGCTGCCCGACGGCGATCTGTTGCTCAGCATGCAGGTGCTGGGCGGGACGGGCGCCAACACCCGGCTGTGGCGGCTGCATCACGACGGCACGCGCTGGCAGACGGAAACGGTCTGGCAGGGCGAGGGCGGTGCGCAGCGGCTGATGCCCGATGCGCAGGGCAGCCGCGTGTGGTTCCTGGCCGGCGCCGCTGGCGAGTCCGCCGTCCTGTATGTCTATGACGTCGCCTCGCGGCGCCTGCATCGCTACCGGGTCGATGGCGAGGGCAGCGATGGCTACGCGCGCTGGGAACTGGACGCCGCGCAGCGCCCCGTGTATTTCGATCACAGTTACGCTGGCGGTGGTGGTGCGTTCGGCGGCAGTCGGTTCATCCTGAATGCGCCGACCGCCGCGGTACCGGCGGCGGATGGACCCTGGGCGTTCGCGCCGGTGTTCGGCGCGCCGCGACAGGCGTTGATGGATGCGGAGAAGAAGGGCAATGCGCAGCTGTGGCCGGTGCGCCTGCGCGACCCGCATGCGCTGTGGGTGGAGGATGCCCAGGGCATCGCCGCCCTCGATCCGACCAGCGGGCGTGTCCTGCGCGCGTTCGCGTTGCCGCAGCGTTTCGGTCGCCCCGATCCGGTCGACGCCTCCGGCGTGGCACAGTGGGTGCCCACCCCGTTGGGGTCGCTGCAGGGTCGCTGGATCGCCAGCGGCTTCGTGCTGATGCTGGCCGACCACGGCACCGGGACGCCGCAGTTCGCGCCGTCCGGCGCGTCGAAGGCGCAGCCCGAAGCGCGCTTCGTCGGTATGCATGTGCTGGATATGGACGACGGCCGCGTGCGCCTGTCGGCCTTGCTGGGGTGGGCCGACGCGCTGAAGGCGGCGGCCCGTTCGGCGCACGGCCGGCTGCTGGCGCTGGGCAGCGACGCCCCCGCCGCGGCCGGGCCGCAGCTGGCGCTGTGGCAGATCGCCGCCGCGCAGACACCGCTGCGCTTGGCCTCGCCGGCGCGCGGTTCGCTGAACGCACTGGCGTTTTCGTGGGACGGCGCCACGCTCTGGGCCTTGACCGATGGCGGTCTGCTGCGCTGGTCGCTGCCACTGGCGCTGCGCGATCCGGCGGGTGCGGGCGGCTATCCGGAGCACGCGAAATATTGATCCGCGCCCTTGCTGCGACGGCGTGCCCCCCGCTCAGCCTGTCTACATCGAGCGGACAAGGGGGTATGCGACAATCCAGCCGGTTCGCAGCCCTCATGGATAGCCAATGCTCCGTTTTGCTCTTTTTGCGCTGCTGTGCGCCACCTCTCTTTCCGCCTGCGCGCAGCCGGCTTCGCCCACCGGCGGCGCTGCCGCTGCCAAGCCGGCCGCCGCCGCTCCTGCCGGCGCACCGGGCGAGCAGCGCGTACGCTCGGCGCTGCTGCAGCTCGATCCCAACTTCAAGCCCGACTACATCGGCGCCGCGCCGTTCCCCGGCTTTCGCGAAGTGGTGGTCGGCGGGCAGGTGCTGTACGTCTCCGACGACGGCCGCTATCTGTTCCAGGCGCAGCCGTTCGACATCCAGGAAAAGCAGTTCGCCTCCAGCGAAGGCCTGCTGAGCTACCGCCGCAAGCTGCTGGAGTCGGCGCCGCGTGCCGACCGCATCGTGTTCGCCCCGGCCAATCCCAAGTACACCATCAGCGTGTTCACCGATATCGAATGCGGCTACTGCCGCAAGCTGCACAGCGAGATCGGCGAGCTCAACAAGCAGGGCATCGCCGTGGAGTACCTGGCGTATCCGCGCATGGGTCTGGGCAGCCAGGACTACAAGGACATGGTCGCGGTGTGGTGCGCGGCGGACAAGAAGCAGGCACTGACCGAGGCCAAGAGCAGCGGCAAGGTGCCCGGCGCGACCAACTGCAAGAACCCGGTGACCATGCAGTACAACCTGGGCCAGCGCCTGGGCGTCAACGGCACCCCGGCGATCTTCGCCCCGGACGGCACCCAGATCGGCGGCTACCTGCCCCCGGCCAAGATGCGCGAAGCGCTGGACAAGCGCGCGGCGGAAGCGACGAAGGCGGGCGGAAGCCGCTGAGCGGCCGGGAATGGGGAAACGGGAATCGGGAGTGGGTGCGACGTCGCTCGTTCCCGCGGCCACGGCCGCTGAACGCCCGTCTCTCCCCCTTGGTCGGCGGTGCGGCCTTTGCGCCACCGCTGTTGCCGCCCCGCGTTTTGCTGCTGGAGCGCCGCGTCCGCTGTCGCCCAACCACCTCTAGCACGTCCGCTGGCGCCGACCCCGCTCGGCGGCCGGCTGTGCCGATTCCCCATTGCCGAATCCCCATTCCCAGCTCTCCGCTACAATAGCCAGCCCGTTTCCTCACACGGTTCCCCGGACATGATCGTCCTCGAGGGCGCTTCCGCCCTTTCGCCGTTCCGTCGCGCTCGGCTCGAAACCCGCCTGCAGTCCCTCGTTCCCGGCGTGCGCATCGTCGGCGCCTGGCACGTGTACTTCCTCGACGGCGATGACGCCGGGCAACTGGATCTGGTCGCGGCCCGCCGCATCCTGCAGGCGCAGGACGCGCCGGCGCCGGCGGAGGCGGGCACCTGCTCGCGCTACGTGGTGCCGCGGCTGGGCACGCGCTCGCCGTGGTCGAGCAAGGCCACCGAACTGGTCCGCGGTGCCGGGCTGGCGATCCGCCGGGTCGAGCGCGGTACCCGTCTGGACCTGACCGGCTGGCCCGAGGCGCCGGCCGACCAGGCCGCGCTGGCCAAGCTGCTGCACGACCCGATGACGCAGTCGCTGCTGGACGGCGCCGCACAGGCGCAGGCGCTGTTCCAGGCGCCGGCGCGCGGCGAGGTCGAGCGTATCCCGCTGGATGCGTTGGAAGCGGCCAATGCGCGCCTGGGTCTGGCCCTGGCCCAGGACGAGATCGACTACCTGCGGCAGCGCTTCGGCGAACTCGGCCGCGATCCGGCCGACGTGGAACTGATGATGTTCGCGCAGGCCAATTCCGAGCACTGCCGGCACAAGATCTTCAACGCCAGCTGGACCATCGACGGCAAGGAGCAGGACCGCTCGCTGTTCCGGATGATCAAGCACACCCACCAGCAGACCCCGCAGCACACGCTCAGCGCGTACAGCGACAACGCGGCGGTGGTGGAAGGCCATCCGGCCGCGCGCTACCGCCCGGATCCGGCCAGCGGCGAATACCGCAGCGAGGCGGTGACGCCGTCGGCGTTCTGCATCAAGGTCGAGACCCACAACCACCCGACCGCGATCGCGCCGTTCCCGGGCGCCTCCACCGGTGCCGGCGGCGAGATCCGCGACGAGGGCGCCACCGGCCGTGGCGGCAAGCCCAAGGCCGGCCTGACCGGCTTCAGCGTCTCGCACCTGCGCATTCCCAGCCTGCCGCAGCCGTGGGAGGGCGCGCGGCCGATCAACCCGCGCATGGCCCCGGCGCTGGAGATCATGCTGGACGGCCCGCTCGGCGGCGCCGCGTTCAACAACGAATTCGGCCGGCCCAACCTGCTCGGCTATTTCCGCAGCTTCGAGCTGCCGGAGACCCAGGACCTGACCCGCGCCTACGACAAGCCGATCATGCTGGCCGGCGGCCTGGGCGCGATCGATCGCGTGCAGGTGGAGAAGATCCCGCTGCAGCCCGGCGATGCGGTGATCGTGCTCGGCGGCCCGGCGATGCTGATCGGCCTGGGCGGCGGCGCGGCCAGTTCGGTGGCCTCCGGCGACAGCGCCGAGGACCTGGATTTCGCCAGCGTGCAGCGCGACAACCCGGAGATGGAGCGGCGCGTGCAGGAGGTCATCGACCGCTGCGTGGCGCTGGGTGCGGACAACCCGATCCGCTGGTTCCACGACGTCGGCGCCGGCGGCCTGTCCAACGCCATTCCCGAACTGCTGCACGATTCCAACGTAGGCGGCCTCATCGACC
Source organism: Xanthomonas sp. SHU 199 (assembly GCF_000364665.1). NCBI lineage: Bacteria > Pseudomonadati > Pseudomonadota > Gammaproteobacteria > Lysobacterales > Lysobacteraceae > Xanthomonas > Xanthomonas sp. SHU 199. Next base: position 3,890 of record NZ_AQOI01000851.1, on the reverse strand, counting down.
TGGACCGCGTGCCCAGCGACGACCCGTCGCTGTCGCCGATGCAGCTGTGGTGCAACGAATCGCAGGAGCGCTACGTGCTCGGCGTGCCGCAGGCGCGCCTGGCCGAATTCGCCGCGATCTGCGAACGCGAGCGCTGCCCGTTTGCCGCGGTGGGTGTGGCGACCGCCGAGGAACGGCTCGTCGTGGGCTACGGGGTGCTCGGCGGTGGGAATGGAGAATCGGGAATCGGGAATGGTGAAAAGCAGGCAGACTCCGCTGCTGCCCATTCCCCATTCTCCACTCCCCATTCCCAGCATCCAATCGATCTGCCCATGGACGTCCTCTTCGGCAAGCCGCCGAAGATGCACCGCGACACCCGGCAGCCGCCGGCGCCGCGCTGGCCGGAGCTGGACACCGAGGCGCTGGACCTGCGCGAGGCCGGGCTGCGTGTGTTGGCCCATCCGACGGTGGCGGCGAAGAGCTTCCTGGTCACCATCGGCGATCGCAGCGTCGGTGGCCTGACCGCGCGCGAGCAGATGATCGGTCCCTGGCAGCTGCCGCTGGCCGATTGCGCGATCACGTTGGCCGGTTTCGACACCCACGCCGGCGAAGCGATGGCGATCGGCGAGCGCACCCCGCTGGCTCTGCTCGACGCCGCCGCGGCGGCGCGGATGGCGGTGGGCGAGGCGATCACCAACCTGTGCGCGGCGCCGGTGCAGGCGCTGGACCAGGTCAAGCTGTCGGCCAACTGGATGGCCGCGGCCAACCACGACGGCGAGGACGCGCGCCTGTACGCCGCGGTCAAGGCGGTGGGCATGGAACTGTGTCCGCAGCTGGACCTGAGCATCCCGGTGGGCAAGGACTCGCTGTCGATGCAGGCGCAGTGGTCGGTGACCGCCGTGAATCGGGAATCGGGAATCGGGAATGGCGAAAAGCGCGATGCGTCCGCCACCGATGCCGCTGCTTCTCCGATTCCCGATTCCCCATTCTCCAGTCCCGGCGAGACGCACAAGAGCGTCTCGCCCGTCTCCCTGATCGTCTCCGCCTTCGCGCCGGTCGCCGATGCGCGGGCGCAGTTGACGCCGTTGCTGGCGCGCGAGGCCGAGAGCGAGCTGTGGCTGATCGGGTTGGGCGGTGGCAAGCAGCGCCTGGGCGGTTCGGTGCTGGCGCAGGTGCATGGCGACGGTGCGCTGCCGGCGTTCGGCGGGGCGGTGCCGGACCTGGACGATCCGCAGCGGCTGCGTGCGTTCTTCGAGCTGATCCGCGATGCGCGCGAGGCCGGCCTGCTGCTGGCGTATCACGACCGCAGCGACGGCGGCGCGTTCGCCGCGCTGTGCGAAATGGCGTTCGCCTCGCGGCAGGGCCTGGACATCACCCTCGATGCCTGGGGCGACGATCCGTTCCGCAGCCTGTTCAACGAGGAACTGGGCGCGGTGGTGCAAGTCGCGCGCGAAGACCGCGCGGCGTTCGCCGACCTGGTCGAGCGCCATGCGCTGACCGAGTGCGCGCAGCGTATCGCCCGCCCCAGCACCGCCGCAGCCGTGCGCGTGGGGCTGGGCGGCAAGACCCTGGCCGAATGGCGTTGGGACGAGTTGTTCGATGCCTGGTGGTCGGTGACCCACGCGATGCAGACGCTGCGTGACAACCCCGACAGCGCCGCCGAGGAGCGCGCGCTGGCGCGCGATTTCGCCGCGCCCGGGCTGAAGCCGAAACTGGCCTTCGACCCGGCCGAGGACGTCGCCGCGCCGTTCGTCGCCAGCGGCCAGCGGCCGAAGGTGGCGATCCTGCGCGAGCAGGGCGTCAACGGCCAGATCGAGATGGCCAATGCGTTCGAGCGCGCCGGCTTCCGTGCTTTCGACGTGCACATGAGCGACCTCATCGCCGGCCGCGTGGACCTGGCCGACTTCGTCGGCTTGGCCGCCTGCGGCGGCTTCAGCTACGGCGACGTGCTCGGCGCCGGCCGCGGCTGGGCCACCTCGATCCTCGAGCGGCCGGCGCTGCGCGATGCCTTCGCCGCGTTCTTCGCGCGTCCGGATACCTTCGCCCTGGGCGTGTGCAACGGCTGCCAGATGCTCAGCCAGCTCAAGGACATCATCCCCGGTGCCGAGCACTGGCCGCGCTTCCTGCGCAACCGCAGCGAGCAGTTCGAGGCGCGCACCAGCCTGCTGGAGGTGGTGGAGTCGCCATCGATCTTCCTGCGTGGCATGGCCGGCTCGCGGATCCCGGTGGCGGTGGCGCATGGCGAAGGCCGTGCCGAATTCGATACTGCCGTGGACCAGGCCGCCGCGCGCGTGGCACTGCGCTTCGTCGACGGCCATGGCGCCGTCGCCACGCAGTACCCGCTGAACCCGAACGGCTCGCCCGACGGCATCACCGGCCTGACCAGCGACGACGGCCGGGTGACCATCCTGATGCCGCACCCGGAACGTACCCTGCGCTCGCTCAACCTCAGCTGGCATCCGGCCGAGTGGCCGGACGAGGCGCCGTGGCTGCGCATGTTCCGCAACGCGCGGGTGTGGGTGGGCTGAAGCCCGCCCTGGCGCGCTCGCCGCGATGGCGACGCGCCTGCCTGGTGCGCTGCCGACGGCGACGTGTTCGGCGACCTGATCGCGTGCTGGCGCTGGCCCTTGCCAGGGCGCCGTCGGCAGTGCCTGTAGCCGCGATGTTCGGGGCGGCGCTGCCTGCTGCGTTGCTCGGGTCTGTGCCGCGCTGCCATCGCTGTGGGATGCAGAATGCACTGCCGGGATTGGTGGCGTGGCGCATGCGCCGAATCGCGCGTCGCAGTGTCCCATGTGGGAGGGACTGCAGCCCCGACGCAGGACCGCATCCAGGCCGGCCGAACTGGCGGTTTGACGGCCGATGCCGTCGATTTTCCTGTGTGTCGAGTGGGTTTCCTCGGCGCTCCCGCCTGCGCATGCGCTGACCGTGCGTGGTCGCGGCTGAAGCCGCTTCTACGAGACATCGCGGTGCGGTGCGCCTTGCGCGGTGCCGTCATCGCTGCAGCGTGCGTGTGCCTGCGCCATCCGCCACCGCTTGCAAGCGAATGGTGCGTCCTCCCGCGCGTGGTGCTCTTCGCCGTGCAGCGACAGTCCGGCAGCACCCGCCCGTCGTCCGGCACAAGGTCGCTCCGCCGCGCGACCGCTCGCCCCATTTCGCGCAGTCGGCGCCATGCGCAGCCGTCTGGAGCCGTCATCCGGCATGCCTGGGCGCGCTTTTGCGCCTCTACCATCCGGTCGCGTCAAGTCCTTGACAGGAAACGAAATCGCCCGAAGCGCGGTGTGTCAAGGCTGGCAAGGAATGTGCCGAAAAATTGGCGCGAGTTGGTTGTTTTCATTGATATTTATCGAAAATTTAACGAAATCAGTCTGAATTCGCGGTCTGTGTCACGGCGCATGTCGCATTAAGTCAAAAACTTGACGTACTCGAGAGGCCGAGTTAACACTCGGGTCAGTTCCGCATTCCACCTCGGTTCATCTACAGCTCCGAGCAGCGACAGGCGTGAGCCTCTCGCGTCCCGCTAAGGGACGTGCGGCACCAAAAAACCGACAGGGGGTCGGCCGGCCGGAACGCCGGGCGAGGGTGGCTTTTTGACCAAAAACCAGCCGAATTGAGGAGCAGTCGTCGATGAATCGGATTTATCGCAAGGTCTGGAACAACGCACTGGGGATGTGGGTCGTGGCATCGGAACTGGCCAGCGGCGATGCGCGCGGGGCCGTCGTCCGCGACCGCCGTGCCGCACGCGCACACGGCCTGGCCCTGGCCGGCGCGATCGCGCTGGCGCTGGGCGCCGGCGCCCTTCCCGGCACCGCCCAGGCGCAGGCCGTGCAGATCGGCGACAACGCCAACGCCAGCGGCGACTACGCCACCGCGGTCGGTGCAGAGAGCAACGCCAGCGGCGCGCAGAGCACCGC
>NZ_AQOI01000850.1:0-633 GCF_000364665.1 Xanthomonas sp. SHU 199 | reverse complement strand
CACGCACAGCGCGCAGGGCGCGGCGAGCCGGCGCAGGCGGACCGCGCCGGCCGCGCGCGAGCCGATCACCGTGACCGCCGCCGGCAACAGTCCGATGATCAGCGCGGTGGCGGCGCCTCCGGCCCACTGCACCGCGCTGCCCAGCAGCACGTAGTAGACGATGTTGCCGAGCAGGCTCAGGCGCAGCAGCGCCCACCATTCGGACGCGCCCAACGGCGCGGTCGCGGCGCGCCAGCGCGGCAGCAGCACCACGGCGGCGATGGCGCCATAGGCCAGGTAGCGCGAGATGGCCAGTTGCAGCGGCGAGAAGGCGCTCAGCAATTGCGGCGCCAGGAACACCAGGCCCCACAGCGCGCCCGCGACCATGCCGCTGCCGACCCCTGCCCATAGACGTTCGCGCATGCGGTTCGTTTCCGTATCGGCCGTGTCAGCCGTGACGGCTCAGCATGCCGGTGCCGGCAGCGGCTGGCTTGTCCCAGACTCCTGTCCTGGCGCCGGGCGATGACGGCGGCGGTAGGCGGCCGGGGTCTGCCCGGTGCTGCGCTTGAGCGCGCGGGTCAGCGCGCTCTGGTCGGCATAGCCGCTGTCCTGGGCCAGGTCGGCGATCGGCCGGGTGCCGTGCGTCAGTTGCCG
>NZ_AQOI01000849.1:0-1603 GCF_000364665.1 Xanthomonas sp. SHU 199 | reverse complement strand
GACCTCGATCAGGCCGTTGCCGCCGCCGCGGCCCAGGGCCTGCACCTGCGGCGCGACCTGGTCGGCGCTGGTGATCGGGGTGCCGTCCACCGCCAGCACGCGGTCGCCGGGGCGCAGCACGCCGTCGGCGGCCGAGCCGGCGGTGACGTTGGCGATGACCGCCGGCTGCAGGGTGAAGAGCCAGGTCAGGCCGGCCAGGGCCGGCACCTGCTGCTCGTCGAAGCCGACCGGCAGCTGCGACAGGCGCAGGGTCCGGGTATGGCTGGCGCCGTCCTGCGCGTCCTCGGTCTGCACCGGCACGTCCTCGCGGTCCATGGCGGCGACGGTCAGCTGCATGGCGGCCTCGCTCCAGGTGGCGACGTCGCGGTCGCCGACGCGGACGATGCGCTCGCCGGGCTGGAACCCGGCCTGCTGCGCCAGGCCCTCGGCGCGGCCGACGATCGGCGCGTAGTCCTGCTTGCCGATCACGAACATCGCCCAGAGGAACGCCACGCACAGGATCAGGTTGGCGATCGGGCCGGCGGCGACGATGGCGATGCGCTGCCACACGCTCTTGTTGTTGAAGGCCTGCGCGCGCTCGGCCGGGGCCACCTCGCCCTCGCGTTCGTCGAGCATCTTCACGTAGCCGCCGAGCGGGATCGCGGCGATCGCGAACTCGGTGCCGTGGCGGTCGTAGCGCGACCACAGCGGCTTGCCGAAGCCCACCGAGAAGCGCAGCACCTTGACCCCGCAGCGGCGGGCGACCCAGAAATGGCCGAACTCGTGGAAGGTCACCAGGATGCCCAGGCTGACCAGCATCCACCAGATGGAGCCGACGACATTACCCATGCGCGTGGCTCATGGCGGCGTGGGGATCAAGCATGGGCGAAGTGGCGGGCAATGGCGAGTTCGGTGATCTTGCGCGAGTGCGCATCCGCCGCCAGCAACGCGTCCAGGGAATCGGCCGCGACCGCAGGCAGCTCGGTCAGGGCGTTCTCGACCAGCGCAGGAATCGATAGGAAACCGATCCGGCCCTGAAGAAAGGCTGAAACAGCCACTTCGTTGGCCGCGTTCAGGATCGCCGGGGCGCTGCCGCCGGCCTGCATCGCGTGCCAGGCCAGGCCCAGGCAGGGGAAAGCGTCCAGGTCCGGCGCCTCGAAATCCAGCCGGCCCTGCGTCAGCAGGTCCAGCCCGGCGACCCCGGAGGCGATGCGGTCCGGCCAGCTCAGGCCCACCGCCAGGGTGGTGCGCATGTCCGGCAGGCCCATCTGCGCCAGGGTCGAACCGTCGATGAACTCGACCAGCGAATGCACCAGGCTCTGCGGGTGCACCAGCACCTCGATGCGCTCGGGCGCCAGCGCGAACAGGTGGTGGGCCTCGATCACCTCCAGGCCCTTGTTCATCAACGTCGCCGAATCGACGGAGATCTTCGGCCCCATCGACCACTTCGGGTGCGCCACGGCCTGCGCCGGGGTCACCGCCTGCAGGCGCGCGCGGTCCCAGCCGCGGAACGGGCCGCCGGAGGCGGTCAGCAGCACCCGCCGCACCTCGGCACCGGTCTGGCGCGAGCGCAGGCACTGGAAGATGGCGTTGTGCTCGCTGTCGATCGGGATGATCTCGGCGC
>NZ_AQOI01000848.1:0-2564 GCF_000364665.1 Xanthomonas sp. SHU 199 | reverse complement strand
GGCCGCGGCGGCCGGCAGCGGCCAGCGCTTGTAGTCGCCGGCCAGGATGTAGCCGGCGAGGCTGGGGAACAGGGTCTGGGTGCGGCCGTCGGCGCCGACGAAGCTCAGGTCGCTGAGCCGGGCGTGGGCGCTGCCGCGGTTGTGCACCACCAGCTCCGGCCCGCGCGCGCCGGCGATCAGGTGGGCGCTGAGGCGCGGTGCGGCTGCCGGGTCCGCAGGGCTCAGGAACACCGGCGTGGAATAGCGCAGCAGCAACGGAGCGGCCTGCGTGGCAGGCGCGCCGGTGTCGGGTGGGGCGCTGCGTTCCTCCAGCACCAGGCGGTAGGCGCCTTCGTTGGCGCTCGCAGGGCCGGTACGCACCAGCCGCAGCAGTTGCCGCCCCTGAGCGGGGATGTCGATCGATTGCGGGCTGGCGCGGACCTCGTCGGTGCTCTCCAGGTCGTCCATCCCGTCGGTCTGCCGCCAGCGGTACACCGTGACCTGCGCCTGCCAATGGCGGTCCTGGGTATTGCTCAGCCAGATCTCGGTGCTGGTCTCGCCGGGTGCCAGTTGCACCAGGGTCGGACTGATCCGCACCCCGGCCGCGCCAGCACTGCCGGCCAGCGCCAGCAGCAGCGCCGGCAGCAGGCGCGCGCGGGCGCTGCCCATCAGAACGCGACCGTGGCGTAGCCCGCCGACGTGCCCGGCGTGATGCCGGCGGCGGGCAGGCTCAAGGCCAACGCCATGCTGGGGCCGGGCGCGGGTGTGCCGTCGATGCTGACCTGGTAGGCCAGCGGGCGGTTGCAGGCGACCGTCGGCAGTGCCCCGGGTTGCGGACGCGCGGGGGCGCCGATCTCGCAACTGCGTTCGATACGGATACCGATCCGCAACATCGTGCCGCCGGTGCCGACGGCGGGTTGCGCCGCCGCGTCGACGCCGGCCACGCACAGGCTCGCCAGCAGCAGCGGTCGCAGGAACGGCGCAGTCATCGAGCGGAACTCCGGGGAGGACACAGCCAATAGCGGCCCTCGCCACGACAACTTGACCGGCACGCTGGCGCCGTTCAGGCCTCAGTAGGTGACGGTGACCTTGACCACGTCGCTGTAGCTGCCCGGGGCGGGCGTCTGCCGGGCCGGGACCTGCCCGTACAGGGTCAGCGCCTGTGCGCTGCCGGTCCCGGTGCCGGTCTGGGTATCGGTATTCAGGGTGCTGCCCCAGCGCTGGGTGCGCGCAGCGTCGCGGTACAGCTCATAGGTCAGGTACTGGCCGCTGGCGCTGCGCATGCGGCGCACGTTGCCGCTGGCGTTCTGGCCATTGTCCAGGCTCACCTGCCAGGCGGTGCGGTAGCGGCAGTTCATGCTGAGCACGGTGGTGTAGTTCAGCGGGTTGTCGATCAGGCCGGACTGGGTGCCGAAGTCCAGGTCGGCGATGCTGGCGATGGTGCAGGTCGGTGCGGCGGTGGCGCTGGCCACGAACGGGAACTGCACCGAGGTGCCGCCGCCCTTGCCGCCGGTGGTGCAGGAGGTGGGAATCACCGCGGGGTTGCCGACCAACGGCTCGTCGTAGCGGTACTGCAGGTTGGTGTACACGCCGCTGAAACTGTTCTGGTAGGCCCCGGTGGCGATACCGCTCTGCAACGGGACGCGCGCATAGATGGTGTAGGTGCCGGTGCCGCTGCCGCCGGTCGCCAGCGACGAGTAGGTCAGGTCCACCTGCAGCGGCGTGGAACCGCTCAGCGCGCTGCCCCAGATCAGGCTGCGCGCGCTGTCGCGGTAGAGCTGGAAGCCGAGGCTGTCGTTGAGCGGGTTGAGCATGCGCCGCGGGGTGATGCCGAGGCCGGCACCCTGTGCGCCCTCGCCGATGTTCAGGCACATGCGCACGTAGATCGTGCCCAGCACGCTGATCGCGCCGGTCTGGCAGGTCACCAGGATCTGTGCGGTGGCGTCGGTGGCGGCGGTGTCGGAGAGGGTGCCGAAGCTCACCGCCGTGGCCTGCGCGGTACAGGTGGTGGTCGCGGCAGCGCGCTGCGGCAGCAGCGCCGCGGCCACCAGCAGCAGCGCCGGCAGCCATATCCGCCAGGCGCGCGCGCTCACGGCGTGCGCTCCGACAGGCAGCGCAGCGGACCCAGCCGAGTGGGCGGCGCCTGCGTCGGGCGCTCGATCCGGAACCGGCAGCGGCTTCCTTGCATGTCCACCTCCAGGTCGTTGCGGCCGGGCGCGAGCCCTTCCACATAGGCCTGACCATCGTAGCCGACCACGGTGTCGACGCCCGGTCCATGCACCCGGCTGCCGACCGGCAGCGGCGCGTCGGCGGCGTCGTGCAGTTGCACCAGCACACCGTCGCTGCGGCGGATCGGGAACGCCACCACCACCCCGGTCCGATCGCGCGGCACCACGATCTGGTCGATCTGCTCCGGCCGCAACTCGGGCGGCAGGCGCATCGGATCGATCGACAGCCGGTTGTGCTGCCAGGCCAGCAGCGGCGTGACCAGCAGGAAGCCGCGCGCATCGGTGCGGCCGATCGGCCGGTTCTCCAGCAGCACCGGCACGTCGGCGACGCCGCCGGTGGAGACCAGGGCGAAGGCC
>NZ_AQOI01000847.1:0-2078 GCF_000364665.1 Xanthomonas sp. SHU 199 | reverse complement strand
TGGGCCACGCCGCAGCGCGGCGACGACTGGGGCGCGGCTGCACGCAACCGCCCCGGCGATGCCGGTGCCGGCGCCAGCAAGGGCGGCGGCCTGTTCAATGCCGACGGCAGCGTGCGCCTGGCCGATGGCCGCGGCAACGACCAGGCACCGGCGCGCAGCGCACCCGGTTCCGAGACCGACACCTGGACGCGCGAGCGCATCGAAAAGGCCGGCGAGTGGCTCAAGCGCCCGCCGTACGACTACACGCCGACCTCGTTCGACAAGTACTGGCTGCCGAACGCGACGCTGCTGGAAGAGTGGGTGCGGCGCGGCATCAAGTCGGTGAAGATCCCGATCCCGGGCACCACCAGCAGCATTTCCTGTGTGGTCTCGATCCTGCAGGTGGGCGGCGGCTGCAGCATCACCGACCCCAATCTCAACGAGCAGCCGGCTGGCGCGCGGCCGCCGCCGAACGTGCCGTTCAAGCGCGAGTTGCAGGAAGACAACGGCAGTCGCTGAGTGGCGGGGTGCCCGCCCGCTCACACATGCGGGCGCCGCACATCACCAGCTGCGGCACACGCGGACCGGGCGAGGTTTGGTCCGAGTGGACGACTTCAGCTGGCACGGCGTTGCCTGCGAGGGCTCGTCGCGACTGAAAGGCAGCACCAAACAACCCGTCGCGCACGACGTGCTGTTTCGTAAGAGCGGCTGAAGCCGCTCTTGCGTGTGTGCCTCACGTCGTTGGATAGGGTCGAAGCGACACCGGATCGGGCACCACGCGAACGTGGCGGCGAGCTGGTCACGCGTCGACGGTGTCGCATCCGGAGCGCGCTGTGCGCAGTCCCGTCGCCGCTGCTCGGCGCAGCCTGGTGCAGGCGACCGCGCGCGTCATGTGGCGTGCGCGGTCCCTGCGCGCGGTGCGCTCAGTTCACGCCGTGCAAATCGCGCAACTGGCTGCTGCGCGAGCCGAAGTAGGCGGCCAGGTCGGCGATGTCCTGGTCGCTCAGCTGCGCTGCCTGCGGGCTCATCAGCGGATGCGTGCGGGTGCCGCCGCGATAGGCCTGCAGCGCGTGCGCGAGGTAGTCGCCGTACTGGCCGCCGAGTTTGGGATAGGTCGGGTCGATCGGCGCGTTGCCGTCGGCGCCGTGGCAGTCGATGCAGCTCTGCCCGGTGGCCTTGCCCTTGGCGTGAGCGAGCTTGTCGCCGGCGTCGATGCGCCCGCCGGGCAGGCCGGCGGAGGAGCCGGAACCGTGCTCGCCGCTGGCGTGGCCGGGGTCGCCGGCGGATTTGCTGGTGGATTCCACCTGCGATTGCGAACAGGCCCCCAGGCACAGGGCGGCAAGCAGGACGAGGGCGGGACGCAAGGCGTGCGCGGCGTTCGGCATGGGAGGCCTACTTGAGGGTGGACAGGAAAGCGGCGATGTCGGCGATCTCCTGGTCGGAGAAGCTTTCCGCCTGGGCCTGCATGGTCGGATGCTTGCGCTTGCCGAGCCGGTATTCGGTCAGCGCCTGGGTCAGGTACTGCGCCGACTGCCCGCCGATCTTGGGGATGCGGTAGCTGGGATAGGCGTTCTTGTAGCCGGTGACGCCGTGGCAGCCCTGGCAGGTGTAGGTGAGCACCCGGCCGTTGGCCGCGTTGCCCTGAACAGGCACGGGTGCCGCGGCTGCGGCGGCGGGAGCGGCGGGCGCCGGCGCGGTCTGCGCCATCGCCGGGGCGGCCCCAACAGAAACGAGTACGGCCAGAGCAAAACAAGCGGCTAGCGGCTGCGTGCGCATGGTTTCGTGGTCCGGAGGACGGATTGGGGTTCCGGCGTGGGGGAACACGGAACGGCCCGAGTATAGCCTCACCTTTCGCGGCTCCGAAACTGGCGGTGGTGGGCGACCCGTGACCTTTGGGGCATACGGCACGACGTCGATTGGTGATCTACTTATCTACAACACCATTCACGCCATCCACCAAGGACACGACGATGACGCGACCGCTGATGCGCCGCACTGCCACTTGCGCTGCCGCGCTGCTGGTCACCACCACGCTGCTGCTGAGCGCCTGCAAGCCGGCCGCTGAGGCCAAGGCCAAGGCCGCCGACAGCGAAAAGGCA
>NZ_AQOI01000846.1:0-2509 GCF_000364665.1 Xanthomonas sp. SHU 199 | reverse complement strand
CGCTGGTGCGGCTGGACCCCGACCGCGCGCGGCTGGCGCTGGCGCAGAGCGAGGCGCAACTGCGCAAGCTGGAGAACAACTACCGCCGCTCGCAGCAGCTGGTGGGCCAGCAACTGGTGAGTGCCGCCGACGTCGACCAGATCAAGTACGACCTGGCCAACGTGCGCGCGCAACACCAGTTGGCCGCGCTGGAGCTGTCCTATGCCACGGTGGTGGCGCCGATCTCCGGAGTGATCGCCTCGCGCTCGATCAAGACCGGCAACTTCGTGCAGATCAATACGCCGATCTTCCGCATCGTCGACGATTCGCGCCTGGAGGCCACGCTCAACGTGCCCGAGCGCGAACTGGCCACGCTCAAGACCGGGCAGCCGGTGACCCTGCTGGCCGATGCGCTGCCGGGCAAGCAGTTCCGCGGCCGGGTCGACCGCATCGCGCCGGTGGTGGATGCCGGCAGCGGCACCTTCCGCGTGGTCTGCGCCTTCGACGAAGGGGCGGAGGCGCTGCAGCCGGGCATGTTCGGCCGCATCCGCATCGATTACGACCAGCGCGCCGATGCGCTGGTGGTGCCGCGGCTGGCGCTGCTCGACGACGGCGAGCCGGCGGTGTTCCGCGTGGTCGCCGGCAAGGTCGCGCGGGTGCCGGTGACGCTGGGCTATGCGGAAGGGCCGTGGGTGGAGATCCGCCAGGGCCTGCAGGCCGGCGACCAGGTGGTCACCGCCGGCAAGGTCGCGCTGCGCGACGGCAGCCGCGTGCAGGTGATCGCGCCGCAGCGCGAGGTGGCCGACGCCGCCCCGGCCACCACCGCCGGAGCGCGCTGATGCACGGCGCCGATTCCGACGCGCACGCACCGCCTGCGCCCGCCGCCGCGCACGGTGGCGGCCTGGTCGAATTCGCCACCCGCCGCCGCGTGACCATCGCGATGATCACGCTGACCATGCTGCTGTTCGGCGCGATCGCGCTGCACGGGCTCAAGGTCAACCTGCTGCCGGACCTGAGCTATCCGACCCTGACCGTGCGCACCGAGTACGCCGGCGCCGCGCCGTCGGAGATCGAGACGCTGGTGACCGAGCCGGTCGAAGAAGCCGTCGGCGTGGTCAAGAACCTGCGCAAGCTCAAGTCGGTCTCGCGCACCGGACAGAGCGACGTGGTGCTGGAGTTCGCCTGGGGCACCAACATGGATCAGGCCAGCCTGGAGGTGCGCGACAAGATGGAGGCGCTGTCGCTGCCGCTGGAGGCCAAGGCGCCGGTGCTGCTGCGCTTCAATCCCTCCACCCAACCGATCATGCGCCTGGTGCTGTCGAGCAAGACCGCCGCGCACACCGACGCCGAGGCGGTGCGCGCGCTGACCCAGTTGCGTCGCTACGCCGACGAGGACCTGAAGAAGAAGCTGGAGCCGGTGGCGGGCGTGGCCGCGGTCAAGGTCGGCGGTGGGCTGGAGGACGAGATCCAGGTGGATATCGACCAGCAGCGGCTGGCGCAGCTCAACATGCCGATCGACACGGTGATCGCGCGGCTCAAGGACGAGAACGTCAATCTCTCCGGCGGACGCCTGGAGCAGGGGACGCAGCGCTACCTGGTGCGCACGGTCAACCAGTTCGCCGACCTGGACGAGATTCGCAACCTGTTGCTGACCACCCAGGGCGCCGGCGGCAACGCGGCCGACGCGGCACTGCAGCAGATGTATGCGATCGCCGCCTCCACCGGCTCGGAAGCCGCGATCGCGGCGGCGTCGGCGGCGCAGAGCGCGACCTCCAGCACGACCACCACCGTCGCTGGCGGCATGCCGATCCGGCTCAAGGATGTCGCGCAGGTGCGGCAGGGCTACAAGGAGCGCGAGGCGATCATCCGCCTGGGCGGCAAGGAGGCGGTGGAACTGGCCATCTACAAGGAAGGCGACGCCAACACCGTGGCCACCGCGGCGGCGCTGCGCAAGCGCCTGGAACAACTGCAGGCGCAGATTCCCGCCGACGCCGAACTGACCACGCTGGAAGACCAGTCGCGCTTCATCGAGCACGCCATCGGCGACGTCAAGAAGGACGCGGTGATCGGCGGCCTGCTGGCGATCCTGATCATCTTCCTGTTCCTGCGCGATGGGTGGAGCACGTTCGTGATCGGGCTGTCGCTGCCGGTGTCGATCGTGACCACGTTCTTCTTCATGGACCGGCTCGGCCTGAGCCTCAACGTGATGTCGCTGGGCGGGTTGGCGCTGGCCACCGGCCTGGTGGTGGACGATTCCATCGTGGTGCTGGAAAGCATCGCCAAGGCGCGCGAGCGCGGCCTGAGCGTGCTCGATGCGGCGATCGTCGGCACCCGCGAGGTGGGCATGGCGGTGGTCGCCTCGACCCTGACCACGATCGCGGTGTTCCTGCCGCTGGTGTTCGTGGAGGGCGTGGCCGGGCAACTGTTCCGCGACCAGGCGTTGACCGTGGCGATCGCCATCGCGATCTCGCTGGTGGTGTCGATGACCCTGATCCCGATGCTGAGCTCGCTGAAGGGCCGTGCGCCGCTG
>NZ_AQOI01000845.1:0-392 GCF_000364665.1 Xanthomonas sp. SHU 199 | reverse complement strand
GGCGCTTGCGGCCGGCGGCACGGTCCACCGCGAAGCGTTGCGCGGCCTCGACCGAACTGGAGCGCTCGTCGACCAGCACCACCGGCAGGCGGTAGCGCGCGCCGAGTTCGCGGGCGAAGGCGTGCGCGCGCTTGCGGTTGGGCTGGTCGGCACCATCGAGGGTGAGCGGATCGCCGACCACCAGGCCGTGCGGCCGCCATTCGGCATGCAGGCGGTCCAGCGCCGGCCAGTCCGGCCCCTGCGCATGCACGTCGATCACCGCCAGCGCGCGCGCGCCGTTGCCGAAACAACTGCCGACGGCCACGCCGATGCGGCGGTGGCCGACGTCGAAGCCGAGCACGGTGCCGTCGCGGCGGATCGTCGCGGGCGCGGCGCTGGCGGGCGCGGACGCG
>NZ_AQOI01000844.1:0-14234 GCF_000364665.1 Xanthomonas sp. SHU 199 | reverse complement strand
CGGCAACCGGCGCGGCGCGACGTTGCGCGGCGGCGTCGGCGTCGGCCTGCTCCTGCGCGGTCAGGCCGTCGATCACGCTGCGCAGCCGCGCCAGCGCCGCGGCGGCGTCCTGGCCTTCGGCCGAAATGGTCACGGTGTCGCCGGCGTGCAGGCCCAGTTGCAGCAGCGACACCAGGTTCTTGGCGTCGCCGACCTGGTCGCCGGCGCGCACCTGGATGCGGGCGGCGAAGCCGCGCGCGGTTTCCACCCAGCGCGTGGCCGGGCGCGCGTGCAGCCCGGTGGGGTAGCGCACGGTCCAGTCGAAGCGCTCGGCCAGGTCGCTGGCCGGGGCGGCGGGCGCGGTGGCGGCCGCATCCTCGCTCAGGGCGGCGACGATCGCCTGCGGGTCGTCGCTGGCGAACAGCGCCTCCAGCTTGGGCGGATCCTGGATCAGCCGGGTCAGGCGCCGCAGCACGGTGATGTGGGTGTCGGACTGGGCGGCGATGGCGACCACCAGGTGCGTGGTCTGGCCCGGGTTCCACTCCACGCCGTCGCGCAGCTGCAGCACCGCGATGCCGTCGCGGCGTACCAGGTGGCGGTCCTCGCCGGTGCAGTGCGGGATCGCCACGCCATGCCCCAGGAAGGTGTTGGCCAGCGCTTCGCGGCGCAGCATGCTGGCCTCGTAGGCCGGCGGCACGCAGCCGGCGGCGACCAGCAACTGCGCCGCCTGGGCGATTGCGTCGGCCTTGTCGCGGGCCTGGACATCGACCCGGACCAGGTCGCTGGAAACCAGGGGGGAGGCGGGCGTCTGGGACACGCGGAATCCTTGAGGGTGGGCGGCGAGTGGGCGCAGTGTGGGAACGTTCCCAGTAAATCGTCAATGTGCAGTGCACAATTCTTTCGGAAAAGCCTGGTGCTACTATCCGGTGGCGCCACACGACAGGGGGTCGACATGGAAAAGAAGCGGGAACGTTGCCAGTGAGCGTCAGCATCCACGACGTGGCGCGCGTCGCCGGCGTCTCGACCTCGACGGTGTCGCGGGCACTGGGCCACGGCCCGGTCAGCGAGGAGGTGCGGGCACGGGTGGAAGCGGCGGTGCGCGAGACCGGCTACCGTCCCAACCTGATGGCGCGGCGGCTCCGCTCGCAGCACTCCGGGGTGGTCGGCCTGATCGTCGCCGACATCCGCAATCCGTTCTTCACCGCGGCCATTCGCGCAGTCGAGGACGTGGCCTACCGCGCCGGCATGCGCGTGATCCTGTGCAATACCGACGAGGATCCGCAGCGCGAGGCGCTGTATCTGCAACTGATGCAGGAAGAGCGGGTCAGCGGGCTGATCTTCGCTCCCACCCGCACCACCCAGAGCCAACTGGGCAAGTTGAGCTTCGATCATCCGGTGGTGCTGCTGGACCGCGCCGGCAAGAGCGGCACGCACGACAGCGTGGTGCTGGACAACGCCGCGGCGATGGCGGCGCTGGTCGATCATCTGGTCGGCCGCGGCGTGCGCCGCATCGGCGGCCTGTTCGGCAAGACCAGCAGCACTGCCGCCGAGCGCCGCGACGGCTATCTGGAGGCGATGCGCGGGCACGGGCTGACGCCGGATTACCGCGAGGTGGCACCGAGCGCGGAGGCGGCGATCGCCGAGGTCCAGGCCTGGCTGGCGCAGACGCCGCGACCGGACGCGCTGGTGGCCAGCAACAGCCTGCTGCTGATGGGCGCGCTGAAGGCCGCGCGCGGCGCCGGCCTGCGCATTCCGCAGGATCTGGCGCTGGCCGGCTTCGACAACGAAAGCTGGACCGATCTGGTCGAACCCGGCATCACCGTGATCGAACAGCCGGTGGAAGAGATGGGCCGCACCGCGATGTCGCTGCTGCTGGAGCGGATGAACGCGCCGACGCAGCCGACCCGCAAGGTGGTGCTCAGTGGCCGCTGCATCGTGCGCGGATCGAGCCTGCGCTGATGGCCGCGGGGGTGTGAGGATGCGAGAGGAGTGCTGCTGCGGCAACGGTACGCTGCCGCAGCGGGGGTGGTGGCCTGCTTACTCGCTGCCGTCCGGCCGCGGATAGTCGTGTTCGGGATCGGCGTGGTCGCGCTTGGGGTCGCTGTCGGGTTGGTCGCGATCCTTCCACTGCGCGTCGTCGTTGTGGATCTTGTCCGGCGTGTGCCTGCGTTGTTGGGAATCGTGGGCGTTGTCGCGGTTGGCGGGCGGGGACATGACGAACCTCCTGAATCAGGCGGGGGTGGGCGCCGGATCCGGATGGCGGTCGTGCTGCTCGGATCCGTCCAGGCGCGCCCAGCAGGCGACGACCAGGGTTTCGGCATCGCTCCAGGCGATGCGCGGCCAGGGGTGTTCGGCGTCGTAGCGCTGACGCAGGCGCTGCAATCGCACGTCGTTGGATTCGCGCGGCAACTGCAGGAACACATCGCAGGCCATCTTGATCAGGCGCGCATGTTCGCTGAACGACTGCGACCCCAGTTTGCCCGCCGCGTGCAGCGCCTTCCAGTGCGCCAATTCGGCTTCGACATCCACGAGCAGGCTCGGAGCGTGACTCACGCGAGTTCTCCTTGAGTGAGAGGAAAGAGGGAGGCGGAGGGTGCCCCCCTGGCAGCCACCGTTCCATCACCCTAGGCCGCGGCGCGTAAAGGTGAGGTGGTGCTCATGTGGTGTGGATGACAAGACGCGCGCTCACACGGCCACAAAGCGTGATGTTGGACGCCGACTTTCACACGCAGCGTTGTGAAGGAGGCCGACGCGGCGTGTGAATGCGAGGCGCGCATCTGCGACCCTGGCGTTCCGCCGAGCCATCTGGTCCGCGCCGCTGCAGCGGCTTACCATGCACGAGGTCCGCGTCCGCGGGCACCCCGTTTTCCCCTCACGCGCCGACGGCCGCCGCCGCTGGTGCCCGCAAAGGACTGGCATGCCCGTTGCTCCCGTGCTCGACTCCGCGCCGCCGCGCATCGCCGTGATCGGCCTCGGCTATGTGGGCCTGCCGCTGGCGGTGGCGTTCGGCGCTCGCCACGACACGCTCGGCTACGACATCGATGCGCAGCGCGTGGCGCAACTGCGCGACGGGCACGACCAGACCCTGGAACTGGAGGCCGAGGAACTGCGCGCCGGCGTGCACCTGCGCTACAGCGACGACGCGGCGGCGCTGCGCGACCGCAACGTGTACATCGTCACCGTGCCGACCCCGATCGACGCGCACGAGCAGCCCGACCTGCAGCCGCTGCGCCAGGCCAGCGAGTTGCTGGCCGGCGTGCTCAAGCGCGGCGACCTGGTGATCTACGAATCCACCGTCTACCCGGGCACCACCGAGGAAGTCTGCGTGCCGCTGCTGGAGCAGGGCTCGGGATTGCGCTGCGACGTCGACTTCCATTGCGGCTACAGCCCGGAGCGGGTCAATCCCGGGGACCGCCAGCGGCGCCTGGCCGACATCCGCAAGATCACCTCGGGCTCGAACCCGGCCGCCGCCGATGCGGTGGACGCGCTGTATGCCGGCATCATCGCCGCCGGCACCTGGCGCGCGCCGTCGATCCGCGTGGCCGAGGCGGCCAAGGTGGTCGAGAACATCCAGCGCGACGTTAACATCGCCCTGGTCAACGAACTCGCCCTCATCTTCGACCGCCTCGGCATCGATACCCAGGACGTGCTGGACGCGGCCGGCACCAAGTGGAACTTCCTGCCGTTCCGGCCCGGCCTGGTCGGCGGCCACTGCATCGGCGTGGATCCGTACTACCTGCTGCACAAGTCCGAGAGCGTGGGCTACCACCCGGACCTGATCCACACCGCGCGCCAGGTCAACAACCGGGTCGGCGCGCACGTCGCTGCGCGGGTGCAGGCGCTGCTGGCCGGCAAGGGCGTGGCGATGGCCGATGCGTCCGTGCTGGTGCTCGGCGTCACCTTCAAGGAGAACTGCCCGGACCTGCGCAACAGCCGCGCGCTGGAGCTGGTGCAGGCGTTGGCCGCGGCCGGCGCTCGCGTCGACGCCTGCGATCCCTGGGCCGACCCGCAGGCGGCGCAGGCGCATGGCGTGGACCTGCTGCCCGAGCCGGTGCCCGGCCGCTACGACGCGGTGGTGCTGGCGGTGGCGCACGCGGCCTACCGCGACCTGGACGCGGCGCAGATCCGTGCCCTCGGCACACCCGATCTGGTGGTCTACGACGTCAAGTCGGTGTGGCCGCGCGCGGCGGTGGACGACCGGCTGTAGCGCAGTTCTCGGGCGCGCGTACCGTCTGGTGTCACCGGCGCATTGGCATGCGCTGGCTGTACCTGCGCCAAGCGGCCCCGATGACGGTTGCAACGCCATGAGCGCGACACCCTCTACACTCGCCGGCTTACTATGCCTGCGAGGACCGCGATGCACCGCTACCTAGCCTATATCGCCAGCTGCGTGCTGCTGGCGCTGTCCATCGCCCTGTGCGCGATCTGGCCGCTGTGGGGCTGGGGCGTGGCCGCCTTCGCGGTGCTGGCGGTGCTGGGCACCGTGGACCTACTGCAGACCCGCAGCACCCTGCGCCGCAATTATCCGATCCTGGCGCATTTCCGCTACGGCCTGGAATCGGTCGGCCCGGAGATGCGCCAGTACTTCCTGCAGAGCGACATCGAGGAGGCGCCGTTCTCGCGGCAGCAGCGCGCCCTGGTCTACCAGCGCGCCAAGAACGTGATGGACGTGGTGCCGTTCGGCACCCAGCGCAGCACCTACGCACCGGACTACGAATGGATCAACCATTCGCTGGCCACCTGCAAGATCGCCGACCACGACTTCCGCGTCACCATCGGCGCCGGCTGCGCGCAGCCGTACGCGGCCAGCGTGTTCAACATCTCGGCGATGAGCTTCGGCGCGCTGTCGGCCAACGCCATCCGCGCGCTCAACGCCGGCGCGCGCCAGGGCGGCTTCTACCACGACACCGGCGAGGGCTCGATCTCGCCCTACCACCGCGAGTGCGGCGGCGACCTGGTGTGGGAGATCGGCTCGGGCTACTTCGGCTGCCGCGACGAGGAGGGGCGCTTCGACCCGCAGCGCTTCGTCGCCAACGCCACGCTGGAGCAGGTCAAGATGATCGAGATCAAGCTCTCGCAGGGCGCCAAGCCGGGCCACGGCGGCGTGCTGCCGGCGGCCAAGGTCAGTGCCGAGATCGCCGCCACCCGCGGCGTCGCCATGGGCCAGGACTGCGTGTCGCCGTCGCGGCATTCGGCGTTCTCCACGCCGCTGGAGCTGCTGCAGTTCGTGGCGCGGCTGCGCGAACTGTCCGGCGGCAAGCCCACCGGTTTCAAGCTGGCCATCGGCCACCCCTGGGAGTGGTTCGCCATCGCCAAGGCGATGCAGGAAAGCGGCCTGTACCCGGATTTCATCGTCGTCGACGGCGCCGAGGGCGGCACCGGCGCGGCGCCGGCGGAGTTCATCGACCACGTCGGCGTGCCGATGCACGAGGCCCTGCTGCTGGTGCACAACACCCTGGTCGGGCTGGACATCCGCGAGCGCATCAAGCTCGGCGCCGCCGGCAAGATCACCAGCGCCTTCGACATCGCGCGCACCCTGGCGCTGGGCGCGGACTGGTGCAACGCCGGGCGCGGCTTCATGTTCGCGCTGGGCTGCATCCAGTCGCTGAGCTGCCACAGCGACCGCTGCCCGACTGGCATCGCCACCCAGGACCGCCGTCGCTGGCAGCACCTGGACCCCACCGACAAGGCCACCCGGGTCGCGCACTACCACGCCAACACGCTCAAGGCCCTGCGCGAACTGCTCAGCGCCGCCGGGCTGACGCATCCGTCGCAACTGGGGCCGGAGCACATCCTGCGCCGCATCTCGCAGGTGGAGATCCGCTCGCTGGCCTCGCTGTACCGCTACCTGGAGCCGGGCGAACTGCTGCGCACGGTCCCCGACCATGCGGTCTTCCACGATTACTGGGGCGACGCGCGCAGCGATTCGTTCCAGCCACCGGAACGGATCCGCCGCCTGCGCGACAGCAAGTCGCAATGAGCGAGGCGCCGTCGGCGCGGTTGCGGCCGGCGCCTGCTGCAGGCGCTGGAGCAGCGCTTGGCGCCGTGTCTGCGCATCCATCTCGCCGCGGCGCTGAATGCGGTGGCGTTCTAGCTTGCGCAGGGCTATGCCGTGGTAAGCGAGGGAAGCTACCCGCATCCCAGCGGGATCGCCCTCGATTGTGTGTTCATGGAGAAGCGCGCCGCGCTGGCGGTGCTGTGAGGTAGGCATCCCACAACCGGTGCGTTGTGACGGCGGCGGGGCGGGGCGTTCGCTTTTTTGCATCGCCGCATCGGTCACGCATGCTCGCCATCGCTGCCGCCGCCCGTTATCGTGCCGGTTCCTTCTCAGCGTGCCGCGCATGAATCAGCCCTCGGTCCCCGACGTCGTTCCCGCGCCGCTGCCCGTCGACGAAGCCGAGCGCCTGCGCGCGCTGGCCGAGCTGGGGATGCTGGACACTGCACCGGAACCTGCGTTCGACGACCTGATCTGGCTGACCAGCCAGTTGTGCGAGGTGCCGATCGCGCTGATTTCGCTGATCGACGAGCGCCGGCAATGGCTCAAGGCCAGTTGCGGCCTGCCCGCCGGCACCACCGGGTATCCGCGCGAGATGGCGTTCTGCACCTATGCCTTGCTGGAGCCGCAGTTGCTCGAGGTGCCGGACGCCATGCTGGATCCGCGTTTCGCCGGCAACCCGCTGGTGTGCGGCGCGCCACACCTGCGTTTCTACGCCGGCATGCCGCTGATCGGCGACCAGGGCTACAGCTACGGCACTCTGTGCGTGATCGACATCCGTCCGCGGCAGTTGGACGCACGCCAGCGCGAAGGTCTGCAGCGCCTGGCCAGGCAGGTCACCGCGCATCTGGAGGCGCGCCGCGATGCGCGCATCGCCCACGACCAGGCCAAGACGCTGAGCCTGCTGCTGGAAACCATGCCCGACGGCGTGGTGTCGTGCCAGGCCGACGGCACGCTGGGCGAGTTCAACCAGGTGGCGCGGCAGTGGCACGGCGCCGATCCGCGCGCCTTGCCGCCCGAGCAGTGGGCGAAGTACTTCGACCTGTTCGACGCCAGCGGCCAGCGGCTGCTGACCAGTGACGAGGTGCCGCTGGTCCGTGCCTGGCGCGGCGAATCGGTGCGCGATGCGGAAATGGTGATCGCCGCCAAGGGACAACCGCCGCGCAGCGTGCTGTGCAATGCGGAACGGCTGGAGGGCCGCGATGGGCGCAGCCTGGGCGCGGTGTGCGTGATGCGCGACGTCAGCGTCGAACGCGCGGCGTCGCATGCGGCGCTGCTGGCCGGGCAGCGTTTCTCCGGCGCGTTTTCGGCGGCCGCGCACGGCATGGCGCTGGTGTCGCTGGAAGGGCACTGGCTGGACGTCAACGACGCCTTGTGCACGATGCTCGGCTACAGCCGCGCGGAGCTGCTGGAACTGCGCTTCCAGGATTTGACCCATCCCGAGGACCTGGCCGAGGACATGGAACAGGTGGCTGCGTTGACCGCCGGCCGCCGCAGCGACTACCGCAGCGAAAAGCGTTATCGCCATCGCGACGGCCACACCGTGCGTGCGCGCCTGTCGGTATCGCTGGTGCGCGACGAACAGCAGCGTCCGCTGCACTTCGTCACCCATATCCAGGACATCACCGAGCAGCACCTGGCCGAACACCGCCTGCGCGACAGCGAAGCGCAGCTACGCACCATCGCCGACAACGCGCCAGCGCTGATCGCCTACCTCGACCACGACCTGTGCTACCAGTTCGTCAACCGGCCGTATGCGGCGTGGTTCGGGCTGGCGCCGGAGCGCATCGTCGGCCGCCGCCTGCACGAGGTGCTGGACCCGCAGCAACTGGCCTTGCTGCAACCGCATCTGCCGGCGGCATTGCAGGGCGTGCCGGCGCAGTTCGATGCGGAGTTGTGCGATGCCGCCGATGCCCTGCGTATCATGCATTTCAGCCTCATCCCGGATGTGGCGCTGGCGCCGCAGCGGATCGGCCTGCATCTGATGATCAGCGACATCACCGGGCAGACCCGGTTGGCGCGGCTGCTGGAAGAGCGCGCGCTGCGCGACGAACTGACCGGGCTGCCGAACCGCATGGCCTGGAACCAGACCCTGCGGCGGCGCATGAACGAGCGCCGTGGCCAGGGCCAGGTGGCGGTGATGTTCCTGGATCTGAACGACTTCAAGAGCGTCAACGACCGTTTCGGCCATCACGTCGGCGATGCGCTGCTGGTGCACTTCGCGCGGCTGCTGCAACGTTGCCTGCGCGGGCAGGACAGCATCGCACGGTTGGGCGGCGACGAGTTCGTGGTGTTGCTGGAAGGCCTGGCCGACGCCAGGCGCGAAGTGCTGGCGGCCGCGGCGCGGATCATGGAGGCGTGCGCTGACGGCTGCGAGGTCAGTGGTCGGCACCTGCCCTTGCAGCCGAGCATCGGCATCGCCGTGCAGGCCGGGCCCGGTTTCGATCCGGTGCTGCTCACCCAGCGCGCCGACGAGGCTATGTACGTGGCCAAGCGGGATCCGCAGGCGCGGGTGCAGATCGCAACCCTCTGAGCGCGGTCCGCCGGCGCGATGCCCGCGCTGGCTACGGTGCGCTGTCCGCGGCCACGCGCCGGAACGGATAGTGACCGCCATCGGCGTCGAGCGTGCCCTGGTCGGCATCGCCGGGCGTATCGAAGCGGATGATGATGTCCTGCGCGCTCAAGAAGAACGCGTGATCCGACGCGGGAATCAGTGGGTAGGCCTGATCCTTGCGCAGTTCCACCAGCAGGCGGTCCTGCGCTTCGCGGATCCGGAACGTGCCCAGCTCGGGGATGGCGAAGCTGCCGACGAAGCGCCGTTGCGCGGCGATGTCCACGGCGATGGCGGTACGCCGGATCGGCTGGAAGTCCGGCCAGGCATAGGCCGCGGCGACGGCGCGCACGATCTCCAGACCCAACTGGTAGCCCTGGTCGCCGTTACTCAGCACCACGGCACCATCGCATCCTTGCGGATACACCACCAGCGTGGCCTTGTAGCCGGCGTTGGAACCGTCGTGATAGACGTACTTGCGCGCGCTGGCGCCGCCGATGTTCAGGCCCAGGCCGTAGCCGTCCCGCACCGGGGTCATCATGGCGCGGGCGCTGGCGGCGGACAGCACGCGGCCGCGGCCGGCCTGCGCAGCGCACAGTTCGATCGCATAGCGCGCCAGGTCCTGCGCGTTGGTCCACAGGCCGGCCGCGGCCAGTTCCGGGTAGGTGTGCGGACCGCCTGCCACCAGCGCGCCATTGGAATCGTGCGGTTGCGCAGCGTGCGCCAGATCGCGTGCGGGCAGCGGTTGGCGGAAACTGCTGGCGCGCATGTGCAGCGGCGCCAGCACGCGCTGCTGCAGCAGCGTTGGAAAGTCCTGCCCGCCGACGTCGATCAGCAACTGCTGCATCACCGTGTAGCCGCCGCCCGAATAGCGGTAGCGCACCCCGACTGGCGCCTCCACCCGCACCGGCGCCGAGTTCGCGGGCGCCTGGCCATCGAGCACCTGCTGCAGGGTGGGGACGGCGGCGCCGCGGGCGTAGCCATCGAAACCGTGCACGCCGGTGCCGGCGGTGTGCGACAGCAACTGACGCAGGGTCACCGGATGCTCGTGGCTGTCGGCGGAATCGGGCAGGGTCCACGAGGTCAGTCGCGCATTGACCGGGGCGTCCAGCGCCACGCGTCCGTCCTGGACCAGGGACAAGGCCGCCATCGCCGCCACCGGCTTGCTCACCGAGCCGGCCTGGAACAGGGTCCTGGCGTCGACCGCGGTCCCACCGGTGGCGGTGACGCCATAGCCCTTGGCCCAGGCGACGCGGCCGCGACGGATCACCGCGATCGCCACGCCCGGGACGTGCAGCGCGTCCATCTGGCCACGCAGCGACAGTTGCGCGCCTGCCTGGTTCTGGATGACGACGGCCGGCAACAGGCCTTGCTCGACCTGCCGGATCTTCGGGCTGGTGCTGGGCGCGGCGCTCGCGGCCACGACGTTGCCGGCCAGGCCAAGTGCGCAGAACAGGATCGATGGACGCATGCGTCGCTCCAGGCGGGAGGTGAGCTGGAACCGCGAGACAGCCGCGGTCGCCACGTCCGTGCAGGAATACGTCGTGCGGCCACGACGACGACAGGCCCGAAGGTCACTGGCCATTCCGGCCAGTCGCGTGCCGGCGCCGCTCAGCGCGTGGCGCGTTGCAGCCAGGCCACCGCGCCGCGCCCGGCGCGCACGCCGCTGGCGAAGCACGCGGTGAGCAGGTAGCCGCCGGTCGGCGCTTCCCAGTCGAGCATTTCGCCGGCGCAGAAGGTGCCGGGCAGCGCCCGCAGCATCAACTGCGCATCCAGCGCTTCCAGGCGCACGCCGCCGGCGCTGCTGATCGCCTCGGCCAGTGGCCGCGGGCGTAGCAGGGTCAGCGGCAGGCGCTTGAGCGTGGCCGCGGCCAGCGCCGGATCCTGGCCGGCCTGCTTGCCCAGGATCTCGAATAGCAGCGCCGCCTTGACCCCGTCGATGCCGGCCTGGCGGCGCAGGTGTTCGCCGAAGCTGCGGCCGCCGCGCGGCTTGCCCAGTTCGGCCTGCAGCCGCGGCAGGTCGCGGCCCGGTGCCAGGTCCAGCCACAGCGTGGCCGGGCCGTGTGCGGCGATGGAATCGCGCAGATCCGCGGCCAGCGCATAGATCAGGCTGCCTTCGATGCCGTGCTCGCCGACCACGCACTCGCCCTGCAGCGACTGTGCCTGGCCCTGCGCATCGTGCCAATGCGCGACCACCGGCTTCAGCGGCGCGCCGGCGTGGCGTTCGCGGAAGTGCGCGCTCCAGTCCACGTCGAAGCCGCAGTTGGCCGGCTGCAGCGGCGCCACCTCCACGCCGCGCGCGCGCAGCGTGTCCTGCCAGGCGCCGTCGGAACCGAGTTGCGGCCAACTGCCGCCACCGAGCGCCAGCACGCAGGCATCGGCCTGCACGCGCTGCTCGCCGTCGGCGCCGGCGAAACGCAGCGCGCCGTCCGCGTCCCAGCCCAGCCAGCGCTGCTGCACGTGGAAGCGCACGCCTGCGTCCTTCAGCCGCCGCACCCAGCCGCGCAGCAGCGGCGCGGCCTTGCGATCCAGCGGGAACACCCGGCCGGAGCTGCCCACATAAGTCTCCACGCCCTGCGCCTGCGCCCAGGCGCGCAGCGCGTCGGCATCGAAGTCGGCCAGCCACTCGCCGACCGCCGTCGCGCGCTCGCGATAGCGCGCGACGAAGCGCTCGAACGGATCGGAGTGGGTCAGGTTGAGGCCGCCCTTGCCGGCGATCAGGAACTTGCGTCCCACCGAGCCTTTGGCCTCGTACAGGTCGATCTCGGCGCCGGCGGCGCGCGCGGTCTCGGCGGCGATCAGCCCCGCCGGGCCGCCGCCGACGATGGCGAGACGGCCGCGCACCGGCGCGGCGTGCTTGCTGGCGGGCATCGGCGCAGTCGACTCAACGCGGCTGGACATCGAGCAGTTCGACCTCGAACACCAGCGAGGCGCCCGGCGGGATCACCCCGCCGGCGCCGCTGTCGCCGTAGCCGTAGTCCGACGGCAGCATCAGCAGGCGTTTGCCGCCCACGCGCATGCCGGCCACGCCCTCGTCCCAGCCGCGGATCACCTGGCCGGCGCCGAGCACGAAGCTGAAGGGCTGGCCGTGGTCGGCGGAGGCGTCGAACTTCTCGCCGCGCTTGTCCTTGGCGTGCTCGTCGTACAGCCAGCCGGTGTAGTGCACGGTGACCCGGCTGCCGGGGCGGGCCTCGGCGCCGTCGCCGACGCGCTCGTCGGTGGCCTGGAACGCGGCGATGCTGCCGCCGGGCGGCGGACCCGGCGGGGTGCAGCCAATCAGCAGCCACGCCGGCAACGACAGGCTCAACAGCAGCAGGATTCGGCGCATGCGGGAAGTCCACGGCGGGCAGGGCGTGCAAGGGTAGCGCATCGCCGCAGCGGCTATCATGCGGCGCATGGCCAAACTGCTGCTCAATCTGCGTCACGTGCCCGACGACGAACGCGCCGAGGTCTGCGCGCTGCTCGACGCCGCCGGCATCGGCTACTACGAAACCCGCGCCGGCACCTTCGGCATCTCCGCCGGTGGCATCTGGTTGCGCGAGGACGCCGAGCAGGCGCGGGCCAAGACGCTGCTGGCCGAGTACCAGGCCCAGCGCGGCGAACGCGCCCGCGCCGAGCGTGCCGCGGCGCTGCGCGACGGCAGCGCGGAGACCTTCGCCCGCCTGCTGCGGCAGCGCCCGCTATTCGTGCTGGCGACGCTGCTGGGCATGCTGCTGGTCGCCTCGCTGGTGCTGCTGCCGTTCCTGTTGCTGCGCGGCTAGCGGCGACGCTGGCGCTTGGGGGTATGCCTCGACGCGCTTCGCCGAAGCGCCGGTGCGCGGGAGGCGCGGACCGTGCTGCTGC
Source organism: Xanthomonas sp. SHU 199 (assembly GCF_000364665.1). Classification (NCBI taxonomy): domain Bacteria; kingdom Pseudomonadati; phylum Pseudomonadota; class Gammaproteobacteria; order Lysobacterales; family Lysobacteraceae; genus Xanthomonas; species Xanthomonas sp. SHU 199. The sequence goes on along the minus strand of NZ_AQOI01000844.1, from coordinate 1,866 downwards.
AGCGGTCGTGCGTCGCAGGCTCTAAAATGCGCCGATGATCGCCAACACCGCCGCCTACCACTTCGTCGCCATCGCCGACCCCGACGCGCTCGCCGCGCAATTGCACGCCTGGGCGCAGGACGGCGACCTGCGCGGCACGGTGCTGGTGGCGGGCGAGGGCATCAACCTGTTCCTGGCCGGCACGCCGGCGGCGATCGACGGCTTCTACGCGCAGCTGCGCGCCGACCCGCGCTTCGCCGATCTGCGCATCAAGACCAGCACCAGTGCGCAGCAGCCGTTCGCGCGGCTGAAGGTCAAGGTCAAGCCGGAGATCATCAGCTTCCGCCGCGACGCCGCCTCGCCGCTGGAGGCGGCGCGCGCGCCGGCGGTGGCGCCGGCCACCCTGCAGCGCTGGCTGCGCCAGGGCCACGACGACGCCGGCCGGCGTGTGGTGCTGCTGGATACGCGCAATGCGCAGGAAGTGGCCTACGGCACCTTCGCCGGCGCGCTGACCCTGCCGATCGTCAAGTTCACCGACCTGCCGGAAGCGCTGGCCCCGCATCGCGCGGCGCTGGCCGACGCCACCGTGGTCAGCTTCTGCACCGGTGGCATCCGCTGCGAGAAGGCCGCGCTGTGGATGCGCGCCGACGGCATGGACAACGTGCTGCAGCTGGACGGCGGTATCCTCGGCTACTTCGAGGAAGTGGGGGGCGAAGGCTACGACGGCCGCTGCTTCGTCTTCGACGAGCGCGTGGCGCTGGATCCGCAGTTGCGGCCGATGGTGGGCGGCTGATTGCCGCGGGATTGGGGAGTCGGAATTGGGGATTGGCAAAGGCGGGTTGCTGCCAGCTATGCACGTGGCCCGTCAGGTAAGGCAACACCCGCTTTAACGAATCCCCAATCCCGACTCCCCAATCCCCACGCCCTCAGGCGTAATGCATCTTGCGCGTCATCCCGCCATCGACCACGAATTCCTGGCCGGTGATGAAGCCGGCCTGCGCCGACAACAGATAGACCGCCAGCGCGCCGATGTCCGGCGGCTCACCGACCCGCCCGGCCGGGTGCTGCGCATGGTCCTGGCGCGACAGTTTGGGCGTGCGCCGCGCATTCGGCTTGCGCCAGGCGTCGGTGGCGATCCAGCCGGGGCTGATGCAGTTGACCCGCACCGCCGGCCCGGCGCTGATCGCCAGCGCATGAGTGAAGGCCACCAGTCCGCCCTTGGACGCGGCGTAGGCCTCGGTGTCCGGTTCTGACTGCTGCGCGCGGGTGGAGGCGATGTTGACGATGGCGCCGCCGCCGCGGCTGTCGCGCAACGCCGGCAGGGCATGTTTGCTGCACAGGAACGCACCGCCCAGGCTCGCCCCGAGCCGCCGGTTCCATTCGCGCAGCGACAATTGCGCCAGCGGGCCGGTATGCGGATCGGCGATCCCGGCGTTGTTGACCAGACCATCGATGCGGCCGAACCGGGTCAGCGCGGCATCGACGAAGCGGCGCACGCTCGCTTCGGCGGCCACGTCGACGCGACGGAACAGCAGGCGTTCGCCGACGTCCAGCTCGGTCACGCAGGCCCGCCCGGCGTCGGCGTCGAGATCGCCGAACACGACGTTGCCGCCAGCGCCCAACACTGCCTGCACCACGCCGCGGCCGATGCCCTGGGCGCCGCCGGTGACCAGCACCACACGGTCGCGCAAGGGCAGGACTGGGACGGGCGCGGGCGATGGAATCAGCGGCATGGCGGCGACCAGGAGAACGCAGGGGGCGCCAGCGTAGTCGGCGCACCGTGCAACCGGCGTGGTAGCGCCGTAGTGCAGCTCGCCAAAGCCCCTCTCCCCTCGGGAGAGGGGTTGGGGTGAGGGTACGGCGCGCAGCGCTCGCGGGGGTTTGGCG
>NZ_AQOI01000843.1:0-16024 GCF_000364665.1 Xanthomonas sp. SHU 199 | reverse complement strand
CTCTCCCGCCGGGAGAGGGGTTGGGGTGAGGGTACGACCGCCAGCCAAGCATCCTGTCCGCACCCACACCCACACCCAGCGCAAATCAGCGTTCCGGTCGCGCCCCCTGCAAGCGACGCCGCGCGCCCCCATCTCGTCGGCATCGCTTGCAGGAACCCGCCTCACCATGATGCCGATCTCCATTCTCGACCTCGCCCCGGTCTGCGAAGGCAGCGACACCAGCGCCGCCTTCGCCAACATGCTGGACCTGGCCCAGCACGCCGAACGCTGGGGCTACCACCGCTACTGGCTGGCCGAGCATCACAACATGCCCGGCATCGCCAGCGCCGCCACCGCGGTGTTGATCGGGCATGTGGCCGGCGGCACCAGGCGCATCCGCGTCGGCGCCGGCGGCATCATGCTGCCCAACCATGCGCCGCTACAGGTGGCCGAGCAGTTCGGCACGCTGGCCTCGCTGTATCCCGGTCGCATCGACCTGGGGCTGGGGCGCGCACCCGGCACCGACCAGGCCACGGCACGCGCGTTGCGCCGTTACTTCGACAGTGCCGACCAGTTCCCGCACGATGTGGCCGAACTGCTGCGCTATTTCGAGCCGGCCGTGGAGGGGCAACTGGTGCGCGCCGTGCCCGGTGCCGGCATCGAGGTGCCGGTGTGGCTGCTCGGCTCCAGCCTGTTCAGCGCGCGCCTGGCTGCGGCGATGGGCCTGCCGTTCGCCTTTGCCTCGCATTTCGCCCCGGACGCGATGGACGAGGCGCTGGCGGTGTATCGCCGCGAGTTCCGCGCTTCCACGCGCCTGCAGGCGCCATACGCGGTGCTGGCCCTGAACGTGGTGGCCGCCGCGTCCACGGCCGAGGCGCGGCGTCTGTTCACCACCCAACAGCAGAGCTTCGTCAACCTGCGCCGCGGCCGTCCCGGGCTGATTCCGCCGCCGATCGACGACATCGAGGCGTTCTGGGCGCCGCACGAGAAGCTGGGTGTGGAACGCGCACTGGCCTGCACGGTGCTGGGCGATGTCGACGCGGTCGCACACGGGCTGTCCGACTTCGTCGCGCGGCACCGCCCGGACGAGTTGCTGCTGACCGCCAATATCCACGATCACGCGGCGCGCTTGCGCTCGTTCCAACTGGCGTCGGAAGCCTGGACGCAGGTCGCCGCGGCCGCCTGATGTGCACATCTGCGCGCGTGTCTACACGCGCAGACGCGCGCGAGCGCTCATCGCCACATTTGTGTTGATGGGCATCACATCGTGCACCGCTTTCACGATGTCTTGATTTTCCCCGGTATGTCATCGTTTCGCGTCGCGCATCAGCGTGGCGTTCGGCCTCAGGACACGGCCGTACAACTGACGCGAACAGGGGATCGGCAATGAACGCACAGCATCCGATGGCGCCGGTGCACGAATGTGGACTGGAGGTGGCCTTGCAACAGATGAGCAAATGCCTGGAGCGCCTGCGCGCCCAGACGCCGGAACGCCCGGCCAAGGGTGCGTCCGTGCGGCCGTCGCACATGCGCAACGTGTTCGCTAGCGAGACGGAACTGTACCTGGTGAAGTAAGCGGACAGCGGGTGCTCCACTGCCGCGTGCGCTCAGCGCAGCTTGTGCATCCACTCCCGGCCCAGGTCGACCACCTGGTCCGAGGCCAATCCCAGGCTCAACGCCACGGCGACGCTGCCCAGCCATGACAGCAGCATCAGCCCGCCGTCCCGTTCCAGCAACGCCAGCGCGAACAGCAACAGCATCGCGCCGAAGGCGTAGTTGGTGAACGGAATCGGCAGCGACAGCAGGATCCCCAGCACGATCAGCAGCAGCCCACTGAAGGCGCGCGCCGGCAGGGTATCGACCAGCATCGGCAGGCGCGGCTTGAGCAGCCGGTCCAGGCGCCGCAGCCACGGCGCGATGCGGCCGACGAAGCGCTGCATGGTGCGGCGGCGCGGCCCGCGCTCGCCGATGAAGCGCGGCAGCCACGGCTTGCGCAGGCCGATCAGCATCTGCAGGCCGATCAGCGTCACCAGCGGCCCGCTGATGCCGCCGGCCAGGCCCGGCACCGGCAGGAACGCCGGCAGGATCGCCACGAACAGGAACACGCCGAACGCGCTCTGCTGCAGGTCGGCGAGGATCAGCCGCAGCCGCAGGTGTTCGTCCGGGTCGCCGAGGACGAAGGTGTCGAGCAGGGTGCGGATGCCCTCGGCGCTGTAGCCGTGGTCGCGCTCGTGCGGCGCGCCGCCGGGTGCGTCACCCGGTGATGTCATCGCTGTTCTCGTCCTGCAGCTTGCGCAGCAGCAGCTTGTCCACGCGCGCGCCGTCCAGGTCGACGATCTCGATGCGCCAGCCGGCCCAGTCGAAGAACTCGCCCGCGTGCGGGATGCGGCCGAAGTAGTAGATGCACAGGCCGGCCAGGGTGTTGTAGTCGCCTTCCTCGGCGCTGGGCAGCTCGGCGCCGCCCAGCAGTTCGCGCAGGTCCTCGATCGCCAGCGAACCGTCGATCAGCAGCGAGCCGTCGGCGCGGGTCACCACCAGCGCGTCCTCGTCGGCGTTGTCGGCCGACTGCAGGCGCCCGACCACCGCGCCCATCAGGTCGCTGATCGTCACCAGGCCCTGGATCTCGCCGTACTCGTCCACCACCAGCGCCATCGATTGCTGCTCTTCGCGGAAGATCTCCAGCAGCTTCATCGCGTGGGTGGACTCGGACACGAACAAGGTGTCGCGCAGGCTCTGGAACAACTGGGTGGCGTCGCCGTCCATGCGCGTGACCAGCGATTTCACCTCCAGCACGCCGGCGATGTCCTGGTCGCTGCCGCGGTACACCGGGTAGCGCGAGAACTCGTGTTCGCGCATCACCTGCAGGTTGCGCTGCGGCTCGGCGTTGGCATCGAGCCAGGCGATGCGGTTGCGCGGGGTCATCAGGCTGTCTGCGGTGCGGTCGCCCAGGCGCATGACCCGGTTCATCATGTCGCGCTCGTGCGCGTCGATCACGCCGGCCTCGTGGCTCTCGGCCACCAGCATGCGGATTTCCTCTTCGGTCACCGAGGCCGACTCCTCCTTGCCCAGGCCGAGCAGGCGCAGCACCAGCCGGGTCGAGCGCGACAGCACCCAGACGAACGGCGCGGCGATCCGGGCCAGCCAGCCCATGGGGATGGCGACGAAGCCGGCGATGACCTCCGAACGGGTCAGGGCGAGGCGCTTGGGCACCAGTTCGCCGAAGATCAGCGTCAGGAAGGTGATCAGCACGATCGCCAGGGTCTTGCCGATCAGCGCCGACCACGGCTGCGGATCGCCGAACAGGGTGAAGTTGGCCGCCAGCGCCGGGAACAGCGCCTGCAGCTTGGCCGCGATCGCCACGCCCATGGCTTCGCCGCCGAAGGTACCGGTGAGGATGCCGATGGCGGTGATGCCGATCTGCACGGTGGACAGGAAGTGCTCGGGGTTCTCGGCCAGCGCCAGGGCCTTGGCCGCGCGCGTGCTGGACTGGGCCATCTGTTTCAGCCGGCTCTTGCGCGAGGTCATCAGCGACATCTCGGACATCGCGAAGAAACCGTTGAGCAGGATGAGGGCTGCAACGATCAACAGTTCAAGCATGCGCGCGCTCCTTGGCGCCAAGGAAAGCGGGGACATGGGCGCCGTTGCGGCGCGGGGGAGGGGGTGTGGGGTGGTCGTCCATAGGGTGCGCCCGCGAAGGGCGCGGCGGCGATGGTAACAAACCCGGGCGGGGGCCGCGTCCACGCCGCGCCGACGTCGCCAGGGCCGGCCCGGGGCCGCGACTACCCGCAGGTGTCAGCAAACAGTCATAATTCCGCCCCAGTGCCGTCCTCCCCGTGACGGCGGGAAGCGCGTTGCATGTTTTCGTTGCAGACCATCTTCGGTTCCGGCAAGCAGTTCTACACCCTGCTCGACGAGGCGGCACAGGCCGCCTACGACAGCACCAAGGCCCTGCACGCGATGATGCGCGAGTCCGACCGGCAGCCGGCGCTGGACGGCTTCAAGCTGGCGCGCCTGCGCGAGCGCGCCGCGTCCGACAAGATCGGCCAGGCGCTGGTGGACAGCTTCATGACCCCGATCGAGCGCGAGGACATCGAGGCCCTGGGCTCGGCCCTGTACAAGATCCCCAAGCAGGTGGAGAAGTTCGCCGATCGCTATTCGCTGGCGATCCAGCACCTGGAGCACATCGATTTCGCGCCGCGCTCGGCGATGCTGGAGCAGGCCGCGGCGGTGGTCGTGGAGATGGTCCACGACCTGCGCCACATGAACCTGGACCGGATGAGCGCGCTCAACGACAAGCTGCGCTCGCTGGAGAACGAGGCCGACCGGCTGATGCTGGAGCTGTACCGCGACATCTACTCCGGGCGCCTGGACAACCTGCAGATGTTCCTGCTCAAGGAGTTCTTCGAAATCCTGGAGAAGGCCATCGACCGTTGCCGCGAGGCCGGCGTGGTGGTCTACCAGATCGTGCTGAAGAACTCCTGATGGACGCGCTGCGGAGTTGCTGCCTGCGCGGCCGTGGCGCCCTGCGCGCGCCGGCCGCCGCCGCCGCGTGCGTGGAGGCGCGCCGATGCTGACCCTGGTCCTGATCGTGATCCTGGCGGCGCTGGTGTTCGAGTTCATCAACGGCTTCCACGACACCGCCAACTCGATCGCCACGGTGGTCGCCACCAAGGTGCTCAGCCCCGGCTGGGCGGTGATGCTGGCCGCGGCGATGAACCTGGTCGGCGCGCTGACCGGCACCGCCGTGGCGATGACCATCGCCTCCGGCCTGCTCAACACCGACGTGGTCGCGGTGACCCCGCAGGTGGTGCTGTGCGCGCTGCTCGGCGGCATCGTCTGGAACTTGATCACTTGGTGGAAGGGCCTGCCGTCCTCGTCCTCGCATGCGCTGATCGGCGGCCTGTGCGGCGCCGGCCTGGCCGCCGCGCACAACGACTGGGATGCGCTGATCTGGTCGCAGACCGTGGGCGACTGGGCCAAGAACAAGGGCCTGCTGTGGAAGGTGTTCGTGCCGATGGTCACCTCGCCGATCGCCGGCTTCCTGCTCGGCATCGCGGTGATGCTATTGCTGTGGGCGGCGATCGCCGGCTTGGCCAAGCTGGGCGGTCCGCTCGGGCGGCTGGCGCGGCCGCGCTGGGTCAATGCCTTCTTCGGCAAGGCGCAGATCGCCTCGGCCGCGTACATGGGCTACGCGCACGGCCACAACGACGCGCAGAAGACCATGGGCATCATCGCCATGACCCTGATCGGCGCGCAGAGCACCGGCGCCCTGGACGACCTGCCGTCGTGGCTGGCGTTCCTGCATCCCGACGCCAGCCAGGGGCAGGGCATCGCCACCTGGATCGTGCTGACCTGCGCGGTGGTGATGGCCGCCGGCACCGCCTCCGGCGGCTGGAAGATCATCAAGACCCTGGGCCACAAGATGGTCAAGCTGCATCCGATCCACGGCTTCGCCGCGGAGACCAGCTCGGCCACGATCCTGACCCTGGCCGCGCATTTCGGCATGCCGGTGTCCACCACCCACAGCATCTCCACCGCGATCATGGGCGTGGGCTTCGCCAAGAACCCGCGCTCGCTGCGCTTCGGCGTCATCGAACGCATCGTCTGGGCCTGGATCCTGACGATCCCGGCCGCTGCCGGCGTGGCGTATCTGATTTTCCGCGGATTCGCCTTGGCTGGGTGGGTGTGAGGGAGCCGGGAATCGGGAGTGGGGAAACGGGAATCGTAAAAGCATAGATTTCCCGCGAACGGTGACGATGTCGCCCTCCGAAAGGAATCTGGATACGTCTTACGTCCTCTTGTCGCAACGAGTGTTGCCTGCGTGGCGACGTCGCGTAGCCAAGTAACTCCATCGCGATAGCACTCCCGAACCACGCAGGTCGGGGTATTGTCTCGACGAGTGGGGAACCGCTTTTACGATTCCCCATTCCCAATTCCCCATTCCCATCAATTCGCCCGATACATCGCCATCACGTCCTGCCGCAACGCGCGCTGGCTGTCGGCGCGGTTGTAGAACATGTGGCCGCCGGGGTAGTTCTTGACCTGCACGCGGGTCGGGTCGTTGCCCATCACCGGCATCTGGTCGACGGTCAGCACCGAGCCCATGAACGGGCACGACAGGTCGTTCCAGCCGTGCACGATCAGCACGCGCAGCTTCGGGTCGATCGCCACCGACTGGCGCAACTGCGTCACCGAACCCTTGCGCAGTTCGTCGTCCCAGTCCCACAGCCGGTTCACGTCGTAGTTCAGCGCCTCGTAGCGGGCATCGACCTTCCAGCCGACCACGCGGGTCACGAAATCGACCATCGCGGTGGTGGTGGGGGCGATGATGCTGTCCAGCAGCGGGTCGTTGGCGCGCTGCTCGGGGGCGTTGGGGAACGGGTCGAAGGCGGTGACGTTGGAGTCGTAGCGGCTGCCCAGTTCGCCCTTGTCGCGGAACACCTCGCGCAGGTAGGCCTGGGTCTCCAGGCGGCCGCCGGCGCGGCGCACGAAGGCCGGGTCCAGGCCGGTCATCGCGGTCACCTGCTGGATCATGCGGGTGGTGCCGGCCGGGTCGGAGCGGCCGCGCAGCAGCGCGGTGACGTAGTCGCCGCGGGTGTAGTCGATCACCTGGCGCATCGCCTCCGGGGTCAGCTTGCCCTCGCGTTCCAGGCGTGCGGCGGTGATCGACGGCAGGGTCAGCATCCACGGCAGCGGCGAGACGTCGCCGTTGTCGTCCAGGGTCGGGTTCAGATACGGCGAGACCAGGACCACGCCGTTCATCGCCACGCCGAGCTTGGTCTGCAGGTAGTGGGTGATGCGCGGGCCGCGGAAGCCGCCGTAGCTCTCGCCGACCAGGTACTTGCGCGACTGCAGGCGCTGGTTCTTCAGCAGCCAGTCGTAGATGGTGCGCGAGAGGTATTCAATGTCGGCCTGCGGGTTGTAGAACTGCTTCTTGGCCTGCTCGTCGGGTACGCGCGAGCGGCTGAAGCCGGTGCCGACCGGGTCGATGAACACCAAGTCGGTGAAGTCCAGCCAGGTGCCGGGGTTGTCGCGCAGCTGCGCCGGTGCCGAGGCGCTGTCGCCCTCGCTGCCGAACGCCACCACCTTCGGCCCGATCGCGCCCAGGTTGAGGTACACCGAGGCCGCGCCGGGGCCGCCGTTGAGCGCGAAGGTGACCGGACGGTCCTTGCCGTCCATGGTGTAGGCGGTATAGACCACGTCGGCGACGACCTTGCCCTGCTTGTCCTTCACCGGCAGCGTGCCGACCTTGACCGTGTAGCGCAGGGTGCGGCCGTCGAGCTGGGTGGATTGGCTGGTCTGCGCGTCGGCCGGCAGCGGCGCCGGTTCGGCGGCGGCGGGCTTGTCGCCCTTGTCGGCATTGCCCGCATCGGCATCGGCGGCCAGCGCCGCGGTCATCGGCATCGCCGCCAGCAGCACGGCCAGCAGCACGGAAGGGAAGGTCGGCACGGGCGGTCGCTCGCAGGAAGGGAGCCGGCATGCTAGGCCGCGGCGTCGGCGTGGCGGATGTGCACAAAGCCATGGTCGGCGGCGGCGCGGCATGCTCGGGGATGGGTGACACGCCCTAGTCATGCCGGTTCATCGGCACTGGCTACAATCGCCGGTCCGTCCCGTGTCCGGTCTGCTGCGCATGCCCGTCCTTCGTTTTCGCCTGCCGCTAAGCCTGTTTCTGGCGGCGTTGCTGTCCGGCTGCGCCAGCGTGCCATCGCCGCCGTCCGTGGCCGAGTCGCCGGCGGCGCACGATCCGCATGCCCACGATCGCCAGCGCCTGTGGCGGCTGTTGAGCACGCGCTGCCTGCCGCAGGCGCGCGCCGGCGCCGATCCGGCCCCTTGCAGCGAAGTGCATGCCGAGCCCGGCCAACGCTATGCCTTGATGAAGGACCTGCGCGGCGACTACCAGTACCTGCTGATTCCGACGGTGCCGGTGAGCGGGATCGAAGATCCGCGCGCGCGTGCCGCCGGCGCGCCGAACTGGCTGGGCCTGGCCTGGCAGGCGCGCACCCGGGTCGAGCGGTTGTTGAACCGGCCGCTGCCGCGCGAACTGACCAGCCTGACGATCAACCCGCCCTCGGCGCGTTCGCAGGACCAGTTGCATGTCCATATCGATTGCCTGGCGCCGCAGGTGCGCGACCAGTTGCAGGCGATGCAGGCGTCGATCGGCCCTGCCTGGGCGCCGTTGCCGCAGCCGTTGCACGGTCACGCCTATCGGGCGATGCGCGTGGAGGGCGAAGAACTGGATGCGAATCCGCTGACGCTGCTGGCGCGCAGCCTGCCGCCGCAGCAGAGCATGGTGCACCAGACCCTGGCGGTGGTCGGCGCGGCGTTCGATGGTCGCCCGGGCTTCGTGCTGCTGGCCGCCACCGCGCTTCCCGGCGATGGGGTCGGTGCGGAGGAACTGCAGGATCACGACTGTACCGGGGTGGTGCCGGCGGCGCCTGCGCGTGGCTGAGGGCCCACGCGGCGTCAATGCCGCGCAGGCAACTGACGGCATCCGCCGGTCGTGCGGCGCGCAGGCAGGGATGTTGTGGGAGGGACTTCAGTCCCGACGGCATGATGCCCCGGCATCTGCCTGCTTCGCGCGTCGCGACGGAAGTCGCTCCCGCACGATGCTTTCGGGAGCAGTCACAACCCGCTAGTGCAAACCCGACACGGCTCTCGCCGAGCCGGCCGGGGAAGCGGCATCTGCACGACCGTGCACGCGCTGACTGGAAGCGCCAGCGCGCGCACCCGGCCTCAGACCTCCAGCGACGCCAGGTCGCCCTTGGTCTCCAGCCACTGCTTGCGGTCGCCGGCGCGCTTCTTGGCCAGCAGCATGTCCATCAGCGAGCGGGTCTGGTCGCCGTCGTCCACGGTCAGTTGCACCAGGCGCCGGGTGTCCGGGTGGATGGTGGATTCGCGCAGCTGCTGCGGATTCATCTCGCCCAGGCCCTTGAAGCGGGTGACGCTGACCTGGCCCTTGATCTTCTCGCGTTCGATCTTGTCCAGCAGCGAGCGTTTCTCTTCCTCGTCCAGCGCGTAGAACACCTGCTTGCCCACGTCCACGCGGAACAGCGGCGGCATCGCCACGAACACGTGGCCGGCGCGCACCAGGGCGGGGAAGTGGCGCAGGAACAGCGCGGTCAGCAGGGTCGCGATGTGCAGGCCGTCGGAGTCGGCGTCGGCCAGGATCACCACCTTGCCGTAGCGCAGGCCGTCGATCTCCTCCTTGCCGGGATCGCAGCCGATCGCGATCGCCAGGTTGTGCACTTCCTCCGAGGCCAGCACGCTGCCGGAGGCCACTTCCCAGGTGTTGAGGATCTTGCCGCGCAGCGGCAGGATCGCCTGGAAATCCTTGTCGCGGGCCTGCTTGGCGCTGCCGCCCGCCGAGTCGCCCTCTACTAGGAACAGTTCGGTGCGCGAGAGGTCCTGGCTGATGCAGTCGGCCAGCTTGCCCGGCAGCGCCGGGCCCTGGGTGACCTTCTTGCGCACGATCTGCTTCTCGGTCTTCAGCCGCGCGCTGGCCCGGTCGATGGCGATCTGCGCGATGCGCGTGCCGGTCTCCACGTTCTGGTTCAGCCACAGGCTGAAGGCATCGTGCGCGGCGCCTTCGATGAAGCCGGCGGCCTGGCGCGAGGACAGGCGTTCCTTGGTCTGGCCGCTGAACTGCGGGTCGGTCATCTTCAGCGAGAGCACGAACGCCACGCGGTCCCAAACGTCTTCCGGCGCCAGCTTCACGCCGCGCGGCAGCAGGTTGCGGAAATCGCAGAACTCGCGCAACGCGTCGGTGAGGCCGCTGCGCAGGCCGTTGACGTGGGTGCCGTGCTGCGCGGTGGGAATCAGGTTGACGTAGCTTTCCTGCACCAGCTCGCCTTCCACCACCCAGGCCACCGCCCAGTCGACGATCTCGCGGTCCTTCTTCAGGCTGCCGACGAACAGCTCGGCCGGCAGCAACTCGCGCTCGGCCAGCTCGCCGCGCAGGTAGTCGCGCAGGCCGTCCTCGAAGTACCAGGTGTCCTGCTCGCCAGTGGCCTCGTCGTGCAGCTTGACGGTCAGGCCGGGGCACAGCACCGCCTTGGCGCGCAGCAGGTGGCGCAGTGCGCGCACCGCGAACTTCGGCGTGTCGAAGTACTTCGGATCCGGCCAGAAGCGCAGCCGCGTGCCGGTGTTCTTCTTGCCGACGCTGCCGACGATCTCCAGCTTGGAGGCGGCGTGGCCGTCGGCGAAGGCCATGCGGTACTCGTTGCCTTCGCGCTTGATGAACAGTTCCACCCGATTGGACAGCGCATTGACCACGCTGACGCCGACGCCGTGCAGGCCGCCGCTGAAGGTGTAGTTGCGGTCGCTGAACTTGCCGCCGGCATGCAGCCGGGTGAGGATCAGTTCGACGCCGGAGATCTTCTCTTCCGGGTGGATGTCCACCGGCATGCCGCGGCCGTCGTCGGACACCTCGCAGCTGCCGTCCTTGTACAGCGTCACCTCGATGTGTCGGGCATGGCCGGCCAGCGCCTCGTCCACGGCGTTGTCGATGACTTCCTGTGCCAGATGGTTCGGCCGTGCGGTGTCGGTGTACATGCCGGGCCGGCGCTTGACCGGGTCCAGGCCAGAGAGAACTTCGATGTCGGCGGCGTTGTAGCGGGTATTCATGCGTCTCAGCAGGTGGCGCGAAGCAGATCCGGAAGTGTGCGGTCTGCGACGGTTTTTTGCACGTCGCCGGTGTTCAGGGCAGGTGCGGTGGCGTCGCGCTACGCTGGCCCTGGAAAAACCGCGACGTCGCCCACATCTTCGTCGCACGTCCCAAAGGAGTCCGCCATGAACGTTCGCAAGCTGTTGACCCTGGCCGCCCTGGTCGCCGCCGCGGTGGTCGTGCCGGTCGCGATGGCCCAGGCGCAGAGCGCCGATCCGGCCGCCTCCGGTGCCGCCGCCTACGAGGCGCAGGTCGCCAAGGAAAAGGCCGAGGCCGATGCCAAGGCCAAGCGCCGCGCTGCCGCGGCCGCCGAGCACAAGGCCGGCAAGGATGCGGCCGCGCCGAAGAAGGAAGAGGAAGAGGAAGCGCGCAAGCCCTGAGCCTGCGCACGGTTTCCTGCACACGACGCCCCGGTCGCCCGGGGCGTCGCTTTTTTGTGGGGCGGCTGTTGCGCAAAAGCGCTTGGGCAAATCCGCTTCACCCGTTAAACTATGGCTTTCCGGGAGGCCTTTGAGCCATGACCCCCCTGATCTTCGTTACCGGCGGCGTAGTGTCCTCGCTTGGCAAGGGCATTGCGGCCGCTTCGCTTGCGTCCATTCTCGAAGCACGTGGCCTGTCGGTCACGATGATGAAGCTGGACCCCTACATCAACGTCGACCCGGGCACGATGAGCCCGTTCCAGCACGGCGAGGTGTACGTCACCGACGACGGCGCCGAGACCGACCTGGACCTGGGGCATTACGAGCGCTTCGTGCGCACGCGCCTGTCGCGCAAGAATTCGGTCACCACCGGGCGCATCTACGAGAACGTGATCCGCAAGGAGCGCCGCGGCGACTACCTCGGCGCCACCGTGCAGGTGATTCCGCACATCACCGACGAGATCCGTCGCTGCGTGGATGAAGCCACCGCCGGCTACGACGTGGCCCTGGTCGAGATCGGCGGCACCGTCGGCGACATCGAGTCGCTGCCGTTCCTGGAGGCGATCCGTCAGGTGCGCACCGAGCGCGGCGCCGAGAAGGCCATGTTCATGCACCTCACCCTGGTGCCGTACATCGCCGCGGCCGGCGAACTGAAGACCAAGCCGACCCAGCATTCGGTCAAGGAACTGCGCTCGATCGGCATCCAGCCGGACGTGCTGCTGTGCCGCTCGGAGCAGGCGATCCCGGATTCGGAGCGGCGCAAGATCGCGCTGTTCACCAACGTCTCCGAGCGCGCGGTGATCAGCGCCGCCGACATCGACGTGCTCTATGGCATGCCGCTGGAGTTGCACCGGCAGGGCCTGGACGAGATCGTCATCGACCAGTTCAAGCTGCGCGACAAGGTCGGCGCGGCCAACCTGTCGGAGTGGGAAGCCGTGGTCGACGCGATCAAGCATCCGCTCGACGAGGTCACCATCGCCGTGGTCGGCAAGTACGTCGACCATCAGGACGCGTACAAGTCGGTCGGCGAGGCGCTCAAGCACGGCGGCCTGCGCCAGCGCACCAAGGTCAACCTGAAGTGGCTGGAAGCGCAGGACCTGGAAGGCAGCGACATGGCGGCCCTGGCCGACGTGGACGGCATCCTGGTCCCGGGCGGCTTCGGCGACCGCGGTTTCGAAGGCAAGGTGCTGACCTCGCGCTATGCGCGCCAGCACGGCGTGCCGTACTTCGGCATCTGCTACGGCATGCAGGCTGCGGTGGTCGACTATGCGCGGCATGTCGCCGGGCTGGACGCGGCCAACAGCACCGAGAACGACCGGCAATCGCCGTACCCGGTGATCGGCCTGATCACCGAATGGCGCACCGCCACTGGCGATGTCGAGAAGCGCGACGAGAAGTCCGATCTCGGTGGCACCATGCGCCTGGGCCTGCAGGAGCAGCGGCTCAAGCCGGGCACGCTGGCGCGCGAGCTGTACGGCAAGGATGTGGTGGCAGAGCGCCATCGCCACCGCTACGAGTTCAACAACCGCTACCGCACCCAGCTCGAGGACGCCGGCCTGGTGATTGCCGCCAAGTCGATGGACGACACCCTGGTGGAGATGGTGGAGTTGCCGCGCGAGACGCATCCGTGGTTCCTGGCCTGCCAGGCGCACCCGGAGTTCCTGTCCACGCCGCGCGACGGTCACCCGTTGTTCATCGGCTTCGTGCGCGCCGCGCGCGAGCGCAAGGCCGGCGGCAAGCTGCTCAAGGAAGCCAGGGCGTGACTGCGACCGGGCGCAGCAGCGAGAGCAGGGTCGCGCGCTGGTTCTTTGCGGCGGCGGTGCTGGTGTTTCCTGCGGCCTTGCTGGTCTATTTCTCCTGGCGCAGCAGCACCGGCTTGGCCGATAGCTATGGGATGGGGCTGATGTATTGCCTGATCGTGGCGGTGGGGCTAGCTGCGCCGCTGGCGCTGATCGGCGCACTCATCTGGGCTGCCGGCAGGTTTGGCGGCGGCTCCGTCCCTGCGCCCCTCCCGCGCCCCTCTGAACCTCCGGAAGGTAATCAATGAAGCTCTGTGGATTCGACGTCGGCCTGGACCGGCCGCTGTTCCTGATCGCCGGCCCGTGCGTGATCGAGTCGATGCAACTGCAGCTCGACGTCGCCGGCAGGCTCAAGGAGATCACCGGCCGGCTGGGCATCAACTTCATCTTCAAGTCCAGCTTCGACAAGGCCAACCGCACCTCCGGTACCAGCTTCCGTGGCCCCGGCCTGGAGGAAGGGCTGAAGGTGCTGGAGGCAGTGAAGACACAGATCGGCGTGCCGGTGCTGACCGACGTGCACGAGTACACGCCGATGCACGAGGTGGCGGCTGTGGTGGACGTGCTGCAGACGCCGGCGTTCCTGGTGCGGCAGACCGATTTCATCAAGAACGTGTGCGCCGCCGGCAAGCCGGTCAACATCAAGAAGGGACAGTTCCTGTCGCCGTGGGACATGAAGCCGGTGGTGGAGAAGGCCAAGTCCACCGGCAACGAGCAGATCATGGTCTGCGAGCGCGGCGCCAGCTTCGGCTACAACAACCTGGTCAGCGACATGCGCTCGCTGAGCGTGATGCGCGAGACCGGCTGCCCGGTGGTGTTCGATGCCACCCACTCGGTGCAGCTGCCGGGCGGGCAGGGCGGCAGTTCCGGTGGTCAGCGCGAGTTCGTGCCGGTGCTGGCGCGCGCGGCGGTGGCCGTGGGCGTGGCCGGCGTATTCGCCGAGACCCATCCGGACCCGTCCAAGGCGCTGTCCGACGGCCCCAATGCGTGGCCGCTGGATCAGATGGAGGCATTGCTGGAAACGCTGATGGAACTGGACGCGGTGACCAAGAAACACGGGTTCTCGCGCTTCGCGTGAGGCGCGCGCCGCCGCCGCTGCGGCTGTGCCGATCCTGGCCGGGTGCGGGCTGCCGGGTGTTCGCCGCCTTCTCGGAGCCGCGGCGATGACCGCACCCGAGCGGGCCGGCGCCTGGCCTTGGGGGCTGTGTGCCTTGTTGTTGTCGTTGCTGGCGTGGGCGGCGCTGGTCGTGGCGCTGTTCGCCTTCTCCAGTGGGATTGGCACGCCCAGCCACGGCGATCATTTCCTGGCCATGCTGTTCTGGATGGTGATCGCCCTGCTGGTAGTGGCAGTGGCTGCGGTGGGCGCGACGATCGCCGCCGCGCTGAGTTGGACGCAGCGCCGCGGCCGCCTCCTGGCCGGCATCGCCGGCGGCCTGCTGCTGGCGATGCTGGTCTTGATCCTGCTCTTCCTCAGCGGAATCCCGCTGGGCCTGATGGGCGCCGGCTGAGGCGGGATTTGGCAAGGAACCGGCGGCCGGGGATAATCAGCCGGCATTCGTTTCCGCCCCCTCTTCCTACAGGTAACCGGCCCGCCCATGAGTACGATCCGCAGCATCCACGCCCGTGAAATCCTCGACAGCCGCGGCAATCCCACGCTGGAAGCCGATGTCATCCTGGAGGACGGTTCGTTCGGTCGTGCCGCGGTACCCTCGGGCGCGTCCACCGGCACCAAGGAAGCGGTCGAGCTGCGCGACGGCGACAAGACCCGCTACCTGGGCAAGGGCGTGCGCAAGGCGGTGGAGAACGTCAACACCACCATCGCCGGCGCGCTGAAGGGCTTCGACGCCGCCGACCAGCAGGGCCTGGATCGCCGCCTGATCGACCTGGACGGCACCGAAAACAAGGGCCGCCTGGGCGCCAACGCGCTGCTCGGCGTCTCGCTGGCCAACGCGCATGCCGTTGCCGCCTCGCGCAAGCAGCCGCTGTGGCAGTCGCTGGCCGCGGGCAACACCGCCAACCTGGCGCTGCCGGTGCCGATGATGAACATCATCAACGGCGGCGCGCATGCCGACAACAACGTCGATTTCCAGGAGTTCATGGTGCTGCCGGTCGGCGCCGCCTCGTTCTCCGAGGCACTGCGCGCCGGCACCGAGATCTTCCACGCGCTGAAGTCGGTGTTGAAGGGCCACGGCCTGTCCACCGCGGTCGGCGACGAGGGCGGCTTCGCCCCGGACTTCCGCAGCAACGTCGAAGCGCTGGACACCATCCTGGAAGCGATCGGCAAGGCCGGCTACACCGCTGGCGAGGACGTGCTGCTGGGCCTGGACGTGGCCTCGAGCGAGTTCTACGACAACGGCAAGTACCACCTGGTGGGCGAGGGCAAGCGCCTGACCAGCGAGCAGTTCGTCGACTTCCTCGCCGACTGGGCCGCGCAGTATCCCATCGTCAGCATCGAGGACGGCCTGGCCGAGGACGACTGGGCCGGCTGGAAGCTGCTCACCGACCGCATCGGCAGCAAGGTGCAACTGGTCGGCGACGACCTGTTCGTGACCAACCCGAAGATCTTCAAGCAGGGCATCGAGTCCGGCACCGCCAACGCGATCCTGATCAAGGTCAACCAGATCGGCACCCTGACCGAGACCCTGGAAGCCATCGCCATGGCCGACAAGGCCGGCTACGCGGCGATCGTCTCGCACCGTTCCGGCGAGACCGAGGACACCACCATCGCCGACATCGCCGTGGCCACCACCGCCACCCAGATCAAGACCGGCTCGCTGTGCCGCAGCGATCGCGTGGCCAAGTACAACCAGCTGCTGCGCATCGAGGAAGCGCTCGGCAGCGCCGCGCGCTACGCCGGGCGCGACGCGTTCGTCTCGCTCAAGCGATAAGCCGTGCGCAACTGGCGCTGGCTGCTGCTGGTGCTGGCGGGACTGCTGGCGTGGCTGCAGTACCGTTTCTGGCTCGGCCCGGGCAATTCCGGCGAAGTGCTGGTGCTCGAAAGTCAGGTCGAGCACCAGAAGCGCGACAACGAAGGTCTGCAGCAACGCAACGCCGCGCTCGCCGCCGAGGTCAAGGACCTCAAGGACGGCGAGGCGGCGATCGAGGAGCGCGCGCGTAGCGAACTGGGCATGATCAAACCGGGCGAAAAGTTCTACCGCGTGGTCGAG
>NZ_AQOI01000842.1:0-1715 GCF_000364665.1 Xanthomonas sp. SHU 199 | reverse complement strand
CACGCCCAAGCAGTACCTGCAGGCGGGCGGGCGCCCGTTGCTGGCGCATGCGCTGGAGGCGCTGCTGGCGCATCCGGCGGTGGCCGGGGCGATGGTGGCGCTGGGCGTGGACGATGCACAGTGGCCGGGTTGGACCGAACTGGCTGGCAAGCCGGTCCTGACCTGCCTGGGCGCCGGCAGCCGTGCCGGCTCGGTGCTGGCCGCGTTGCATGCCTTGCCGGAGTCGGTGAAGGCGGACGACTTCGTGCTGGTGCACGATGCGGCGCGGCCGAACCTGGCGCTGGCCGACCTGGACCGGCTGCTGGAGGCGGGGCGCGGCGATCCGGTCGGCGCGATCCTGGCCGCGCCGGTGCGCGACACGCTCAAGCGCGCCGGCGACGACGGCGGCATCGATGGCACCGAACCGCGCGAGCGCCTGTGGCGCGCGCTGACCCCGCAACTGTTCCGGCGCATGCAACTGAGCCGGGCCCTGGAGCAGGCCGCCGCGGCCGGCGTCGAGGTCACCGACGACGCGATGGCGATGGAGTTGCTGGGGCTGCGGCCGCTGCTGGTCGAGGGCGCCGAAGACAATTTCAAGGTCACCACGCCGGCCGACCTGGCGCGTTTCGAGTTCGAACTGTTCCAGCGCGCGCGGCAGTCGTGATGCGCCTGGCGTCGGATGCGGCCGCCGTGGCGCGGCGCGTGCTCCGTCCTTTTTCATTTTTCGTGGGATGTCTCCATGCCAATGTCTGAACTTCCCCGCATCCGCATCGGCCAGGGCTACGACGTCCATGCCTTCGGCGAGGGCGACCACATCATGCTCGGCGGCGTGCGCGTGGCGCACGAGCGCGGCGTACTGGCCCACAGCGACGGCGACGTGGTGATCCACGCCCTGTGCGACGCCTTGCTCGGCGCGCTGGCGCTCGGCGACATCGGCCAGCATTTCCCCCCGTCCGATCCGCGCTGGAAGGGCGCCGACAGTGCGCAGTTTCTCGATCACTGCGTCGGCCTGCTGCACGCGCGCGGCTGGCGCCTGGGCAATGCCGACATCACCGTGATCTGCGAACGGCCCAAGGTCGGCCCGCATGCGCAGGCGATGCGCGAGCGCCTGGCGGCGCTGTTGCAGGTCGAACTGGACTGCGTGAGCGTCAAGGCCACAACCAGCGAGAAGCTCGGCTTCACCGGCCGTGGCGAAGGCATCGCGGCGCAGGCCGTGGCCCTGCTGGTGGCGCTGTGAGCGAGTTGCCGCGTGCGTTCGGCGCCGCGCCGTTGCAGGCGCGCATGCGCAGCACCGCCGAGGATTTCCAGGTCGACGAACTGCCCGCGTTCGCGCCCAGCGGCGAGGGCGAGCACCTGCTGCTGACCGTGCGCAAGCGCGGCATGAACACCGCCTTCGCCGCGCGCCGCCTGGCGCAGTGGGCCGGGGTGGCGGAACTGGCGATCGGCTATGCCGGCATGAAGGACCGCCATGCGGTCACCACCCAGCGCTTCTCGGTGCATCTGCCCAAGCGCGTGGCGCCGGCGCTGGACAGCCTGCAGGACGCGGATCTGCAGGTGCTGGAAGCGCACTGGCACAACCGCAAGCTGCCGCGTGGCGCGCTGGCCGGCAACGGCTTCGTGCTGGTGCTGCGCGAGGTGCGCGGCGAGCGCGGCGCGATCGAGGCGCGGCTGGCGCAGATCGCCGCGCGCGGCATTCCCAACTGGTTCGGCGAACAGCGCTTCGGCCGCGATGGCGG
>NZ_AQOI01000841.1:0-2252 GCF_000364665.1 Xanthomonas sp. SHU 199 | reverse complement strand
GTCGGCGCCGCGCTGGCGATGTTCGGCGGCCGCCGCGTGCGCCGCGAGCAGCGCTCGCTGCTGCTGTCGGCGGCCCGTTCGGAACTGTTCAACCGGGTGCTGGCCGCCCGCGTGGCCGCCGGCAACTGGGACAGCGCGCTGGACGGCGAAGTGTGGATGCTCGACGGCAGCCGCAGCGTGTTCGGTCCGGAGCCGTGGTCGGAGGCGCTGGCCGAACGCTTGCAGCGCTTCGACATCCATCCGTCCGCGCCGCTGTGGGGCGCCGGCGAGCTGCGCAGCGCCGAGGCGGCGCGTGCGCTGGAACTGGCGGTGCTGGACGAGGCGGTCGCGCAGCGCCTGCGCGACGGCCTGGAGCGCGAGGGCCTGAAGCAGGAGCGGCGGGCGACCCGCCTACGCGTGGCCGACCTGCAATGGCGCTGGCTGGACGGGCAGGACGACGCGCTGGAACTGCGCTTCGCCTTGCCGCCGGGCAGCTACGCCACGGCACTGCTGCACGAACTCGGCCAGGTCGAAGAGGCGCCGCAGCGGCAGGGCTCCACCGAGGCCTGAGCGCGGCCGACGCCTGCCGCGTCGGTCGCGACGACGCGCGCTAGAACCGATAGCTGCCGGTCAGCAGCAGGCTGCGGCCGTCCGGCAGCGGCACGAAGGTTTCGTCGAACTCGTCGGCATACAGTCGCCGATCGAAGACGTTGCGCATGCCCACGGTCACGCCCCAGGTCTCGGTGCGATAGGACACGTTCGCGTCCACGCTGGCCTGCCCGGGAATCTTGAAATAGCCGCCGGCCAGGCGGCGGCCGAGGGTGTGATCGCGCGCCAGGATGCCGCCGGCCACGCCCCAGCCGCTCCAGCGGCTATCCTGGAACTGGTAGCTGCTCCACAGGGTGAAACGGGTGCGCGGCACGCCGAGGGTCGGCGTACCGTCGCGCCGGCCGATGCGGGCCAGCGCCAGGCTGCTGCTCAGTTCCAGGCCGGGGGCGATGGCGCCGACGAAGTCGAGATCCAGCCCGTGGTTGCTCTGGCTGTCGATCGGTCTGGCGAAGTACGACGGATGCGCCAGCACCAGGTCGAAGCTGCGGTCGACGGTGATCTGGTAGTAGGCGGCGCTGAGCAGCGCCCGGTGCTCGAACAGATCGATCTTCGCCCCCACCTCCACTTGCCGCGACAACGCGGGCGGCAATGGCCGGCCGTTCTTGCCGAGCACGGCGCTCGGCGCAAAGCCGTTCATGGTGCTGGCGTACAGCGACGCCTCCGGGGTCAGCTTGTAGACCACGCCGACGTTGGGCACCCAGCGGCGCCGGCGCAACTGGCGCAGTTTGCCCTTGGCGTCGTAGCTGGAAATCTCGTACGCCGAGCGGCGCAGCGCCAGCAGCACGTCCCAGCGTTCGCCCATGCTGATCTGGTCCTGCAGCAGGATGCCGCTCCGGCTCGACCATGGGCTGCCGGGGTAATGCAGGATCCCGCGCCGCGAATGCGGCCAGTGCACCGGAACCAGCCGCTCGTCGCCGAACACGTCGTAGCGGTTGCGGTGCATGCGGATGAAGTAATCGCTGCTGCCCAGCCGCGCGCGCGTGTAATCCAGGCCCAGGGTCACGGTCTGCCGCAGCGGCCCGTCGCCGAAGCTGCCGACCAGGTCGTTCTGGATGGTGTAGTACGCCGTCGTATTGCGGTACGCCTCGGCATAGGCGCGCACGGCGCCCTTCGGCGAAGGCGACAGCATGCCCCAGTTGCGCGCGTCGATCGCCTGGGTCACGTACTGGCCGCGGCTGCGCAGCTGCCAGCGGTCGCTGAGCCGCTGATCGAACAGGTAATAGGCGCGCTGGGTGCGGTAGGCGGTATGGTCCTGTGCGTTGCCCAGCCGCAAGCTCCTGGGCGTCATCGCCGACACGCGGTTGCGCAGCAGCAGGGCATGGTCGGCGGCCGGCTGCCGATCGGTCACGCGCTGCACGCCGAGCACCAGGCGGTTGTCGTCTCCCTGCCAGGCGATGGACGGCGCCAGGTAGGCGGCATTGCGCGGGCCGTAGCCTTGCGCCGTGGAATCGGCATGCTGGCCGGAGACGACGAGCCGGTAGCTCAGCGGCGTGGCGCCGATCGGTCCGGTCGCATCGAGCCCGGCCTGCACGTCGCCGCGCTCGCCGAGGACGTAGCTCAGTTCGCGCTTCGGTGCGCGCAGCGGTTGCTTGGTGACGACGTTGATCAGTCCGCTCATGTCGCCGCCGTTGCTGTCGCCGAGGATCGATTCCGGGCCCTTGAGC
>NZ_AQOI01000840.1:0-6813 GCF_000364665.1 Xanthomonas sp. SHU 199 | reverse complement strand
ATCGGCGGGTAGCCGCCGAGGCCGACGAAGCTGTTCGGCATCCCGTCGGTCATGCCGTTGCCGGTGTAGATGCCGCGGATCTTGAACAGCGGCGCGCGCAACGGATTTTCGATCTGCTGCACGCTGGCCACGTTGCGCAGGGCGTCGGCGACGGTGCGCACCTGTTGCGAGGCCAGCAGATGCGGAGCGACCACGTTCACCGACTGCGGCACGGCGATGGAATCGGCGGCGTAACGCAGCGCGTCGCTGGCATAGGCTGGCACGTCGCCCATGGCGTGATCGGTCAGCGCCGCGGCGTCGACCTGTTCCAGCAGCTTGGCTGGCGCGCCGGCGCGGTGCGCATCGGCGGCATCCGCAGGATCGACCGGCGCCGTGGCGGCGGGGGTGACCGCCACCGTGTTCGCATCGAGCATGCGGTACGCGAGCCCACTCGATTGCAGCAGGCGCTGCAGCGCCGCGTCCGGGGTGAACATGCCTTGCAGCCCGTCGCTGCGCATCCCGGCCAGGGTCGGGCTGGCGGTCAGCACCTGCATGTTGGCCTGCTTGCCGTACGCGATCAGCGCCGTGGACAGCGCCTGCGGCGGGATCGAAAACCCGATCTGCCGTGCGTCGGGCGCGAGTGGCACGGCGAGGGCAGGGGGGCAGGGTGCGAGCTGCAATGCCAGGCTGCCGCAGATGATCAGTCGCCTCAGCCCACGCACTGCCCGTCGCCCCCCAGCGGAAGCGCGAATTATGCCACGCGCGGCGACGTCGACGCGGGGGCGCCCGCCGCCCCTAAGCCCGGGCGGCGCGCGGTATCGCCTAACGGCGGCTCAGCACGATCTCGTCCTTGCCCTGGCGCACCCGCAGCGGGAACACCTGCGGCAAGGCCTCGATCCACTGCGCGGTCGCCTGCGTGTCGACGGTGCCGGTGAAGCTCAGTCGTGCAAGCTCCGGGTCGGCCAGGCGCAGCGGCCGGTCGCTGTAGCGGTTGACCCGCGCGATCACCGTGTCCAGTGGCGTATCGACGAACTCCAGCCGGTGATCGCGCCAGGCGGTGGCCTGCGCCACGTCGATCTGGCTGACCTGCAGCGCGGGCTTGGCCGGATCGTAGGACACGCGCTGTCCGGCCACCGCTTCCAGCCCGCCGCTGCCGTCGGCCGGCACCTGGCCGGCGCCGTAGATGCGGACCCGGCCTTCGGTGACCGCGACTTCGACGCGTTCGCCGTCGCGGCTGACGTCGAAGGCGGTGCCCACGTCCAGGATCGACACGCCGCCGGCGTCGACCACGAACGGGCGCCCGGCGTGGTGCGCCACGTCGAAGAAGGCCTCGCCGGCGATCAGGTCCACGTGGCGCTGCGCGGCGCTGAAGCGGGTGCTCAGCCGCGAGGCGCCGCCGAGCGCGATCTTGGACCCGTCCGCCAGCACGATGTTCTGGTGGCGGCTGGTCGCGCTGCTGTAGACCTGGGTGAGCGGCGGCGGGTGCAGCTGCCGCCAGGCCAGAGCGCCGCCGAGCGCCAGCACGCCCACGCAGGCCGCTACCTGCAGCGGCCGCCAGCGCGAACGCGGCGGCGCGAACCTGCGCACCACCTCGTCCCGCGTTGCCGCATCGAGCGTCGCCAGGTCGCCGCCGAGCGCATTGATGCGTTCGAACGCCTGCAGATGCCGTGGGTCGGCCTCCGTCCAGTCCAGCCAGCGCGCCACGGTGTCCTCGTTGCTGTCGGGTTCGCGCAGCAGGGCCCACCAGCGCGCGGCGTCGTCGAGGATGTGTTGGTCGATGCCGCTGTCCATTACGGGATCTCCGCTTCGTCGAAGCGTTTGCGGCAATGCGCGAGCGCGTTGGCCACATGGTAGCGGACCATCCGTTCGCTCACGTTCATCGCCTTGGCGATCATGCCGAAGTCCTTGCCTTCGATCACGTGCAGCACGAAGGCGCGGCTGGTCTTTGCGGGAAGTTCCTTCAACGCCCGGGTCAACGCGCGCAGCTGCTCGCTGGCCGTGGCGTGCCGCTCCGGAACCGGCGGGAGCGGCAGATCGTGTTCCGGCAGCTCCACTGCGGCGTTTTCGCGGACCTTGCGCATGCGCAGCCGGTCCACCGCCAGGTTCGAGGCGACATGGAACAGGTAGGCGCGCGGCGATGCCAGCGCGTCGGGACGCTCAAGCGTCACGATGCGCATGTACGCCTCCTGCGCCACGTCCTGCGCGTCCGCCATCGAGCCGAGCTTGCAGTGCAGGAACGCGAGCAGGGCGCGGTGATGTTCCTTGAACAGCGCGTCGACCTGGTGCGCAGGCGCCTGCTCCGGCGACGGCGCGCCCTCGGTGTGCTCGGCCCGGCTCACGACTGCTGATGCTCCTGGAGGGAAGCGGCCGCGGCAGTATAGCCAGGCTCACTGGCCGCCACGCGACGCAGCACCGCAAGCGGCCGGCAGCGCCGCGGCCAGCAAGCCTTCCGCATGCGTCCGCAACGCCTCGCGGCGGCGAAACGCCGCGCGGTGCTGGCTGGGTACATCGGCCGCAGTCTTGCGTGCCGGGGTCAGCGGCAGCGCGAACCAGCCATCGACGATGGGCGTACCGCCCTGCTCGATCCAGAACGCGTCGTAGTCGGACAGGAACACGTCTCGCTTGCGCTGCAGCGGATGCGCGCCATTGCAGACGGCGCGGATCGCGTGCGCGCCGAGGCGCTCGGCGAAGGTGCAGGCCAGGGACAGCATCAGTTGCTTGGGCCGCAGCCCGTGCATCTGCTTGGTCAGCGTGCGCACCACGTCGCGGGCGTCGGCACCCTTTGGGCCCTGCAGGCAACCGATCAGTACTGTCGGATGGGCGTCGTCGCCGGTCACGGTCAGCACCAGGCGATACAGTTCGCGTCCCGCCGCGTCGCTGAGCTGCAACCAGAGCTCGCCTTCGCAGCTCATCGGCGCCGGCGGCAGCAGCGACAGCGTCAGCAGGCTGCCATCGTGCAGCGGCAGCGTCCCCAGGTCCGCCTGGCCTTGCCGGTAGATGGCGTCGAACAACGCGGCCGGCAGGCGCTCGAGCATCAGGCGATAGTGCTGCCGGAGGTGACGCAGCCGCGCCTTGCTGCTCCAGCGGGTGTTCACGAAACGATGCAGGTGGCGCTCGAGCAGGCGCGGATCGCGCTCGACATAGCCACGCATCCGCGGATCGCGGCGCAGTGCGTCGAGGAACCGCCCGTGCTCGGTCGGCATGCGCAGCGAACGCAGCAGGTACTTGGCCGCCTTGATCCCGCGCTGCAGGCGGTTGCCGTGCCAGTCCGTGCGCCCCTGGAACGAGCCCAGGAACAGCGGCCACCAGCGAACCGGGGCGGCGCTGCCGCTCGGCCGGGGCGGCGTCGCCGGCCGGGCCGGGCGCGCCGACTCGAACGCTGCGGCGCTCGCGGAAACGTCCACCAGATCAGTGGGTTGCAGGAAGAATTCGGTGGTCGCTTCGGTCACGTTCGGCTCGCAGAGGGACGGTGCTCTCTGACAAGACGTTTCAAGGGGCGAAAATTGAAATGGGTCCGCACGCGCGGTGCTCGGCCGCGTCCGCGGCGTCCCGGCCTGGCCGGATCTGCGTCATGCAGGCAGCGGGCGCGCGCGATAGCCGCGACGGGCGTTCCCGTTCACGCCGGTCGCGGTGAAGCCGCTCTTGCACGCGAATGACAGATCAGTGGGCGATGCCGGATTCGGCGGCGCCACGATCCGGCGCCTTCCACCTCGGCCAGTGCACAGATTCCCTATGGGGCCCGCGAGCCGCGGTGCCCGCGGCTGCGGCGCCGCTCAGCGCCGCGCCAGCAGCACCAGCATCGCGCCGGTGCCGCCTTGCGCGGTCGGCGCTGAATGGAAGGCCAGCACGTCGTTTCGCTGGCGCAGCAGGCGGTCCACCAGGTTCTTCAGCAGCGGCACGCCGCCCGATTGCAGGCCCTTGCCGTGCACGATCCGCACGCAGCCGAACTCGTGCGCGTGCGCCTCGGCCAGGAACTGGCGCAGCAGCGTCTCGGCCTGCGCCGCAGTGGCACCGTGCAGGTCCAGTTCGTCCTGGGCCGAGAACTGCCCCTTGCGCAGGCGCTGGAACACCCGCGCCGGCAGATGCTCGCGGCGGTAGCTGGCCACGTCGCCGGCTTCCAGTGGCGTGCTCTGCCGCAGCAATTGCTGGAACTCGCCCTGCGCCTCGGCGTCGTCGCGTTCGGCCATGCGCGCGCGCGGCTTGGGGCGCGGCTTGGCATTGGCCGGCGGCGTCGCGTTGAGCGGGGCCACCTTGCCGATGGCCGCGCGGAACAGCGCGGCGGGATCTTCGTCGTCGGAATGCGCCATGCGCACAGCTTAGAGCGTGCGGCGCGGTTTGAGTTGGGCGCGGCGTTGCCGGCAGCGTCTGGCCTGCGGACCAGTGCGCTGCGGTCGCACGGCGCGACGCCGCTCCAGTGCGCGGCGCGATGGCCGTCACCGCGGTCGTCGTCGCGCTGTCAGCGACCTGGCAGGGCGCATCCGGTATCATGCCCCCGGTTTTCGAGGAGCACCATGCGCGTATTAGTGAGCAACGACGACGGCGTCGACGCCCCCGGCATCCGCATGCTGGCCGAGCAGTTGCGCGGCGCCGGCCACGAGGTGACGGTGGTCGCACCCGACCGCGACCGGTCCGGCGCCAGCAATTCGCTGACCCTGGATCTGCCGATCCGGCTCAAGCGCATCGACCACTACACCTGCAGCGTCGCCGGCACGCCCACCGACTGCGTGCATCTGGCGCTCACCGGCATGCTGGAGTTCGACCCGGACATCGTGGTCTCCGGCATCAACAATTCCGCCAATCTCGGCGACGACGTGATCTATTCCGGTACCGTCTCGGCGGCGATGGAAGGCCGCTTCCTCGGCCTGCCCGCGGTGGCGGTGTCGCTGGTCAGCCACAACCACGATCCCAGGCATTTCCAGACCGCCGCACGCGCCGCGGTGGAGATCGTGGCCCAGCTCAAGGCCGATCCGCTGCCGGCCGACACCATCCTCAACGTCAACGTGCCCGACCTGCCGTGGCAGGAGATCAAGGGCTTCGAGGTCACCCGGCTCGGCAACCGCCACCGCTCCGAACCGTGCCTGCCGCAGACCGACCCGCGCGGCGGTACCGTGTACTGGATCGGCCCGGCCGGGCGCGAGCAGGACGCCGGTCCCGGTACCGACTTCCACGCGGTACGCACCGGCTTCATCTCGATCACCCCGATCCAAGTCGATCTGACCCGCTACCAGGCGCTGGAAAAGGTCGCCAGCTGGGTCGGCGGCCTGACCGCCGCGCTGGACCGCCCGGCATGACCCCGCGGTTGCGCCTGCAGCCGGAAGCCATCGGCATCGGCATGACCTCGCAGCGCGTGCGCGACCGCCTGGTCGAGCGCCTGCGCGAGGCCGGCATCCGCGACGAGAGCGTGCTCAACGCGGTGCGCACCGTGCCGCGGCATCTGTTCATCGACGAGGCGCTGGCCTCGCGCGCCTACGAGGACACCGCGCTGCCGATCGGCCACGGCCAGACCATCTCGCAACCATGGGTGGTGGCACGCATGACCGAGACGGTGCTGGAAGCGGCGCCTAAGAGGGTGCTGGAAGTCGGTACCGGCTCCGGCTACCAGGCGGCCATCCTGGCCGCGCTGGGTCTGGAAGTGCATACCGTCGAGCGCATCGGCGATCTGCTGCGGCAGGCGCGCAAGCGTTTCCGCCAGCTCGGCATGAACGTGCGCAGCAAGCACGACGATGGCCGCATCGGCTGGCCCGAGCACGGCCCGTTCGATGCGATCGTGGTCACGGCGGCGGCACCGGCGCTGGTCGATGCGCTGATCGAACAGCTGGCCCCGGGCGGCTGCCTGGTGGCGCCGGTCGGCGGCCCGTCCGCGCAATCGCTGATCCGCCTGCGCCGCGCCGCCGACGGCCAGATCGAACAAGACGTCCTGGCGCCGGTGACCTTCGTCCCGTTGCTGTCGGGCATGCTGGATTGACCTTTCGGAGCCTCGCTGGATGAAGATTTTCGGGCCGTTGTACGAACGCGCCATCGGCTGGTCGCGGCATCGCCGCGCGCCGGCGCTGCTGACCGGGCTCAGTTTCGCCGAGGCCATCGTGTTCCCGGTGCCGCCGGAAGTCATGCTGGCGCCGATGTCGCTGGCGCAGCCGCGGCGCGCGCTGTGGTTCGCCACGCTGAGCCTGCTCGGCTCCCTGGCTGGCGCGCTGATCGGCTACCTGCTCGGCCATTTCGCCTTCGCCGCGGTGCAGCCGCTGATCGAATGGCTGGGCTGGACGCAGAAGATCGACGCCCAGGTCAGCCATCTGCGCGAGGTCATCGCCGAGTCGCCGTGGCGTGCGTTCTGGCTGCTGGTGCTGGCCGGCTTCACCCCGATCCCGCTGAAGATATTCACCTGGGCCTCAGGCATCGTCGGGGTGCCGCTGCTACCGTTCCTGGCGAGCATGCTGGTGGGGCGCGGCAAGCGCGTCTACCTGGTGGCCGGAGCGATCCGTCTCGGCGGGCCGCGTGCGGAAGCAGCGTTGCGCCGCTGGATCGAGCCGCTCGGCTGGGTCGCCTCGGCGATCCTGGCGCTGCTGGTGGTGTGGGTCATATGGAGAGCGAAGGTCGGATGAGCGTGGATCGGGTGGTGCGGAACGGCCTGCGTTGCGGCCTGGGGGTGCTGGTGGCGGTGGCGCTCGGCGCCTGCAGCAGCGCCACGGTGGTGCGCACGCCGGGCGGCGCGCCGGTGCGCGGCACCGCTGCCGCCTCGGCGCCTCGCGTGTCCGTGCCCAAGCCCGGGGTCAGCGCCACCGTTCGGCGCGGCGACACGCTGTACGCGATCGCCCGCGCCAACAACATCACCCCGCA
>NZ_AQOI01000839.1:0-3857 GCF_000364665.1 Xanthomonas sp. SHU 199 | reverse complement strand
TGGCGAGGTTGCCGGCGGCGATCAGGCGGCCGCTGGCGCTGAGCGTGCCATCGGCGTGCAGGATCAGCGCGCCACTGTTGCCGAGGCTGCCATCGGCGCGCACGCCGGCCGCGGCCACGCCGCCGATGGAGACATCGCCGCCGCTCAGGCGCAGATTGCCGCTGGACAGGGTCTGCCCGGCGTTGTCGATGCGCTGGCCCTGCAGCGCGATGTCCGCACCGCTGACGGTGCCGCGCTGGAGTACGGCGGCATCGCTGCCGAGCACGACCTGGTTGGCGTTGAGGGTACCGGACACGGTCAGGTCGCCGTGCGCCTGCAGTTGCAGCGTGGTCGCCGCGCTCAAGGCGCCACTCTGGTTGAGCGCGCCGCCGGCCTGTGCGCTGAACCCGCCGGCCGAGGCCAGGGTGCCGCCCAGGTTCAGATCGCCCTGGCTGACCAGGGCCACGTCGCCGGTTTCGCTGCCGAGCTGGCCGCTGCTGGCGACGCTGGCCGCCTGCACGCGCAGGGCGCTGCCGGCGATGAGGTCGCCGCGGTTGTCGACGGCGCCATTGGCAGTCAGCGCCAGGCGCTGCACGCCGTAGCTGCGCCCGGTCTGCTGCAGCGAACCGACGTCCAGCTGCAGGCGCTGGCGCGCACGCAGCGCGCCGGCGTTGCTGAGCAGGCCGCTCACGGTGAAGGTGGCGTTGCCTAGGGCGGCGAGCGTGCCGCTGCCGCTGTTGGTGGCACTGGCGGCGGTGAGGCTCAGGTCGCTGCCGGCGACCAGCTGGGCGGCGTTGGTGAGTGCGCCGGTGGCACGCAGGTCGAGCGTGGAAGCGGCCTGCACCAGGCCGCCGAGAGCGAGATCGCCGGTGCTGGTCATCGCCAGCGTGGTACCGGCGTCGACGGTGCCCTGGCTGTCGATGGCCGCGCCGTTCAATTGCAGCGCGCCTGCGCTGTGCAGCACGCTCTGGCTGCCGCTGCGCAGGGTGCCGCCGGCCTGCAGGGTGGCGTCCCGGCCGGCGCTGACGCTGCCGTTCACCTGCAGGTCGCGCTGCGCCTGCGCCTGCAGTCCCTGGGTCGTGGCGAGCTGGCCGCCAAGGGTCAGGTCGCGCCCGGCGCGCAGGTCCAGCGCTTGCGCGCTGAGCGTGCCGGTCTGCAGCAGATCGCCCTGCGCCTGCGCGCTGAGTGCGGTGGCAGCGGCGACGGTGCCGCCCAGCGTCAGGTCACCCTGGCTGGTCAGCGTCACCTGGCCGCTCTGGCTGCCGAGCTGGCCGCTGCTGGCGATGCGCGCGGCGTCGAGCTGCAGGTCGCGCTTGGCGATCAGCTCGCCCTGGCTGTCGATGGCGCCGCTGGCGCGCAGGCTCAGCGTGTCGCCGGCGTAGGCTTGGCCGCTGTGCTGCAGATCGCCGACCTGCAGGGTCATGGCCTGGCCGGACTGCAGGGTGCCGGCGTTGGCGAGGGTGCCGGCGGTGGTCAGGGCCAGCGCGCCCTTCGCGGCGAGGCTGCCGCCTTGGGCATTGGCGATGCCGGTGGCGGCGACGCTGAGGTCGCGGCCGGCCAGCACTTGCGCGGCATTGGTCAGCTGGGTGCCTGCGGCGAGCGCGACGTCGCGCCCGGCCTGGGCCACGCCGGCCACGGCCAGGGTGCCATCGCTGCGCAAGGCCAGATCGGTGGCGGCGTCGAGCGTACCGCGGCTGTCGAGGCTGCCGCCTTGCAGGGTGATGGCGCCGGCCGTGCTCTGCAACACCGCCGCATTGCCGGTGGCGACGCTGGCGCCTTGCAGTTGCAGATCGCCGGTGGTCAGGGCCTGGCCATCGATGCGTAGCGCGCGTTGCGCCTGCAGCGTGGCGTTGGTCGCGCTCTGCAACCCACCGGCGACGCCGACATCGCGCCCGCTCAGGGCGATCGCGCGCGCCTTGGCCACGCCGTCCAGGCGCAGGTCGCCCAGCGCGGTGGCGTTCAATGCCTGCGCGGCGATGACGCTACCGCCCAGCTGCAGGTCGCCCTGGCTGGTGAGCCTGACCTGTCCGTTCTGGCTGCCGAGCTGGCCGCTGTTGCTGAGGCTGCCCACGTCCACCAGCAGGTCGCCGCCGGCGATCACGTTGCCGCGGTTGTCCATCGCGCCGCTGCTGCGCAGCGTCAGCGCCTGGCCGGTGGAGAGCGTGCCGCTGTGCTGCAGGCTGCCCGCCTGCAGTTGCAGCGATTGTTCGCCACGCAGCAGGCCGGCGTTGTCGAGCAGTCCATCGATGTGCAGATCCAGCCCGCGGCCGGCGGCCAGCGTGCCGGCAGCGCGGTTGACCGCGCTCGCCGCTTGCACCTGCAGATCGCGCCCGGCCACCACGCGGGCGCTGTTGTCGAACGCACCGGCGGCAGTCAGCCGCACATCGTTGCCGCCCTGGGCGATGCCGGCCAAGCGCAGCGCGTCCTGGCTGTGCAGGGTCAGGTCGGTGCCGGCGTCGAGCGCACCCCGGCTGTCGATGCTGCCACCGTCCACGGCGATGGCCGCGGTGCTCTGCAGCACCGCGGCGCTGCCGGTGCCGACGCTGGCGCCGCGCAGCTGCACGCTGCCGCCGGCCAGCGCCTGCCCGTCCAGTTGCAGCGCGTGTTGCGCCTGCGCCTGCAGGGTCGACGCACTTTGCACCGTGCCGGCCATGCTCAGATCGCGCCCCGCCTCCAGTTGCACGGACTGCGCCTTGCTGGTGCCGGCGTGCAGCAGATCGCCCGCCGCCTGCAGGCGCAGCGCGGCGCCGGCGATCTGGGTGCCGGTCACTTGCAGATCGCCGGCGCTGACGACGCCGAGCTGTCCGTCCTGGCTGCCGAGCTGGCCGCTGCTGGCCACGCTGCCGGCGCTGATCGCCACATCGTGCTTGCCGATCAAGTCACCGCTGTTGGTCAGTGCGGTGGCCGCCTGCACGGTCAACGTATCGCCGGCATAGCTGCGGCCCGTCTGTTGCAGGCTGCCGACGGTCAAGGTCGCGGCCTGGCCGGCCTGTAGCAGACCGGCGTTGTCGACGTTGCCCTGCACGCTGGCGTCGAGCGTCGTCTGCGCGAGCCACTGGCCTTGCGCCTGGTTGCGGGCGCTGGCGGCGGTGAGCTGCAGCGCGCGTCCGGCGAACACCTTGGCCTGGTTGTCCAGGGTACCATCGGCAAGCACCGCGACATCGCGCCCGGCCTGGGCGATGCCGGCCAGGTAGATATCGCCCGTGCTGTGCAGGCGCAGATCCGTACCTGCGTCCAACGCGCCCTGGCTGTCCAGCGCGGCGGTGTCCACCTGCAGCGCGGTGGCGCTCTGCAGGATGGCGCTGTTCCCCAACGCGACGCTAGCGGCGTTGACGCCGACCGCGCCGCTCGCGCTGGCCTGGCCGTCCACGCGCAGCGCACGTTGCGCCTGCAGTTGCAGGATGTCGGTGCTCTGCACCGTGCCCGCCACGCCCAGGTCGCCCGCGGCAGCGAGCTGCACGCCGGCCGCACGCAGGCTGCCGCGCTGCTGCAGATTGCCGAGCGCCTGCGCGTTCAAGGCGCGGGCGGCCACGACCACGCCGTCGAGTTGCACGTCGCCGCGGCTGTTCAGCACGACCTGGCCGTGCTGGCTGCCGAGCTGGCCGCTGCTGGCCAGACTGCCGGCGTCGATCTGCACGTCGCCGCCGCCGACCAGGTCGCCCTGGTTGGCAACGGCACCATCGACGCTCAACGTCAGCGTCGTGCCGGCATTGGCCGAGCCGGTCTGCGCGAGGCTGCCGGCACGCAGGCCGAGCGCGCCACCGGCGTACAGGTGGCCGTCGTTGGACAGCACGGTCGCGCTGCTCAGGCTGGCATTGCCCAGGGCCGAGAGGCTGGCGCCAGTGGCGTTGCTGAGGCTGCTGGCGTCGGCGCTGAGC
>NZ_AQOI01000838.1:0-1067 GCF_000364665.1 Xanthomonas sp. SHU 199 | reverse complement strand
CCGCCCCCGGCCACGACCTGGGCCTGGTTCTGCAGCGCCCCAGCGCTGCTCAGCGCGAGGTCGCCACGCGATTGCACGGTGCCGGCCAGCGACAGGTCGCCGGCGCTGCGCAGCGCCAGGGTCGTGCCGGCGTCGAGCACGCCGGCCTGGGCGATGCTGGCGCCGTCCAGCGCCAGTGCGCCGCCGGTCTGCACCTGCCCGCTCTGCAGCAACGCGCCCTGCGCGTGCAGCGTGGCGTTGCCGCCGGCCGCCAGGGTGGCGCTGCTGCGCAACTGGCCATCGGCGCTCAACTGCAGATCGCCATCGGTGCGGACCACACCATCCAGCGTGGCGTCGCCCACCGCCTGCAGTTGCGCGCGGCCCGCGGCCAAGGTGCCCGATTGCAGCAAGGCGCCGCCGGCCTGCGCAGTCAGCGCACCCTTCGCCGCCACCTGTCCGGCCAGGGCCAGGTCGCCGCGGCTGCGCAGGGCGACATCGCCGCCCTGGCTGCCGAGTTCGCCGCTGCTGCGCAGTTGCGCCGCGTCCACGCTCAGCGCCGCGCCGGCCACCAGGCTGCCGCTGTTGCTCAGCGCCGCAGTGCTGGCGAGCGTGGCGTTGCGCCCGGCGTAGCTGCCGCCGGTGTTGCCGACGCTGGCCGCGTCGATGCGCAGGTCGCGTCCGGCATACAGGGTGCCGGCGTTGTCGAGCGCGCCCGGCGTCGCCAGCGCGATGTCGCCACCAGCCGAGACCACCGCCCCGGCCGCATTGCCGATCGCCGCCGCGCCCAGGTCCAGGCGCCCGCCGGCGCTGAGCTGGCCGAGCGTGTCCAGGCGGCCGCCGGCCTGCACGCTGGCGTCCTGCCAGGATTGGGCCAGGCCGGACAGGCGCATGTCGGTATCGCTGCGCAGGCTGAGGCCGGTGCCGGCGTCGAGCACGCCGGCCGCATCGATCCGCGCCGCCTGCACCGCAAGGCTGCCGGCGCTCTGCACTGTGCCGCCCTGCTGCAGCCAGGCTGCGCCGGCCTGCAGCTGCGCTGCGCCCCCGGCGTAGGCGCTGCCGCTGCTGCGCAACTCGCCGCTGGCACTCAG
>NZ_AQOI01000837.1:0-1184 GCF_000364665.1 Xanthomonas sp. SHU 199 | reverse complement strand
CTCCGCCTGCAGGCGCACCGCGCCGGCCACCAGCAGCAGGGCCAGCTGCTGGTCGGCGACGCGCTCGCTGCCGCCGGCCAGATACGCCAGTTCGGTGGCGTCGAGCGGCGTGTCGAGCGCGGCGCGGCGCAGTCCACGCACGGCCAGGCGCAGGCGCGCGCCCAGGCTCCAGGCCAAGCCGATGCAGGCCAGGAACAGCAGCAGGAACGGCGGTCCCGGCCAGTGCAGCGGCGACAGCGGGCCGTGGCGCTGCCAGAGCAATGCGAACAGCAGGGCAACGCCCAGCATCCAGCCCCACAGGGCGACGCCGCGGCGCGTGGGCGCGCTGCGGCGCGCGCCGGTCAGGCGCGGTGCCGGCACGGATGGCCGCGTGCCGGCCGGCGCCGGCCAGCATGCCGCTGGCGGTTCGCCGAAGTAGTACCGGTACTGCGCCAGGGTGGCCGCGTACTGGGCCTGGAAGCGCGCGGCGTCGGCCGGGTCGCCGCGCCCGGGGTGGTGGTGCAGGGTGCGGCGCAGGATCTGCGGACAGAACCGCTGCCAGTACTCGCGGGTGTCGGTGAGGTGCGCGTGCCAGGCCTGATCGACCAGCGGACTCGGCGTGATCTCCTCGCCGGCGACGCAGGCCAGGAAGCAGAAACGCCGGTATTCCTCGACCAGGTGCGTGGCCAGCGCCGGCGACACGCCGGCCTCCTCGGCGACGCGACGCTCGAACGCCGCCAACGCCGTCTCGCCCTCGCCGAAGCCGTCGGCCTGCAGACGCTGCCACAACGCCGCGTGATCGGGATCGACCGCGGCCGGCCGCAGCGGCGTGGACGTCGGCGTCATCGCATCGCCTCCCAGCCGGCGGGCGTCATGAACAGCGCCACCACCAAGGCCAGCATCTGCAAGGCGAAGCACAGCAACTGCCGCCGCAGCAGGCGGCGCATGCCCTGCCAGCGCGCCAGCCAATCGCGCGGCGGCGGCGGCCTGCGCAGCAGGCCCAACCGCTGCAGGACGGCGTCCAGGTCGGCACCGGCGCGCGGCAGGTCCGGTTCGGCCAGGACCGCCTCCAGCAGCGCCACGTCCAGGCCGACCCGCGCCGCCCAGTAGCGCTGCAACAGGCCCGCCAACGCGGCGACGCCGCACCAGACCACCGCAAGCAGCGCGCCGCCGCCGGCGTACCACGCCGCCAGCGCCACCGTCAG
>NZ_AQOI01000836.1:0-2003 GCF_000364665.1 Xanthomonas sp. SHU 199 | reverse complement strand
CGGCCGGCGCCGGCCCGGACCCGGCAGCGGGCTGCTCCCGGCGGCGCGTGCCAGCCGGCCGCGCTCAGCAGTTGGTGTTCAACTCGTGGCAGTCGGCGCGGCGCACTTCCTCGACGAACTTGCGCATCTTGTGGCCGTCCTTGATCCCGGGCTGGCTCTCGATGCCGCTGGACACGTCCACGCCCCACGGCAGGGTGCCGATGATCGCGTCGAACACGTTGTCGCCGTTGATGCCGCCGGCGAGCAGGAACGGCCGGTGCAGGCCGGTCGGCAGCCGCGACCAGTCGAAGGTCTTGCCCGAACCGCCGCTTTCGCCGGGGGCGTGGCTGTCGAACAGGAAGCCAGCGGCGTTCGGATACTGCAATTGCAGGGTGCGCGCATTCACCTCGCCGCCGCCCATCGGCACCGCCTTCAGGTACGGCAGGTTGAAGCTGCGACAGAAGCCGTCGTCCTCGTCGCCATGGAACTGCAGCAGGGTCGGACGCACCGTGCGCAGCACCTCGCGCACCTCGTCCTTGGGGTTGTCGCGGAACAGCGCCACCACGTCCACCATCGGCGCGGCGGCCTGGCGCATGGCCCGCGCCTCGGCCGGCGCCACCCGCCGCGGGCTGCCATGGGCGAACACGAACCCGATCGAATCCACGCCCAACTCGCCTGCCAGGCGGATGTCGCCGGCGCGGGTCATGCCGCAGAACTTGATGCGGGTGCGATACAGCGTGCGATTCATAGCGTGACCTCGTCCGGAAGCGTCCAGTGGGCGGGATAGAGGGGACCGACGAACACCAGGCCCTGCGGCGGTGCCGTCGGACCAGCGACGCGGCGGTCGCGTCCCGCGAGCAGTTCGCCAATCCAGGACACCGGCTTTTCGCCCGTTCCCACCATGACAAGGGAACCAACGATATTGCGCACCATGTGATGAAGGAATGCATTGGCCTGGACCTGGATCTCGACCAGCTCGCCGCTGCGGGTCACCGCGATCGACTGCAGCTCGCGCCGCGCGTGCAGCGCCTGGCACTGCACGCTGCGGAAAGCACTGAAATCCTGCTCGCCCAGCAGCGCCTGCGCCGCCGCGTGCATAGCGTCGGCCTGCAGCGGCCGCCGCTCCCAGCTCAGGGTCTGCCGGTACAGCGCCGGGCGTACCTGGCGGTTGAGCAGGCGGTAGCGGTAGCGGCGCGCGCGGGCGGAGAAGCGCGCGTGGAAGTCGTCGGCCACCGGCACGCACCAGCGCACGCACACCGAGGGCGGCAACCGCGCGGTGGCGCCTAGCATCCAGCCGCGCGCCGGGCGCGGCGCATCGCAATCGAAATGCACCACCTGGCATTCGCCGTGCACGCCGGCATCGGTGCGGCCGGCGCAGACGACGCTGACCGGGGCGTCGGCCACCGACGACAGCGCCGCCTGCAGCGTGGCCTGCACGCTGGGGCCGCCACTCTCGCCGAGCTGCTGCCAGCCCTGGAACTCGCTGCCGTCGTATTCCACGCCTAGCGCGTAGCGCATGGCGACCTCCACTGCAGTGCGGCATCGACGTCGGCGCGCGCTGCGGCCGACGCGCGCAGGGACCAACACGAGGCGCCTGCAACGCCGCCGCGGCAGTGCCCCTGCCCGACCGGAAGCGCGCGCTTGGCGCGCGCCCGTCGCCGATGCGCAAAATGCCGCTGGGCCGTCCCGATCCAGGCCGGACGGCCGCGGCGAGCGCGCCGCGCGCCGCCTGCCACCATCAGTCCAGCCGTCCCAGCAATTGCAGCGCTTCGGCGCGTGCGGCCGGATCGCCACTGGCCGCGACCTCGGTCAGCAGGGTACGTGCCGTCTCGTTGTCGCCCAGATCCATGTACGCCACCGCCAGTTCCAACCGCTCGCGGCCCGCCGGCGGATACGGCGACGGTGCTTCGGCCGGGGCCGGGGCCGGCGCGGCAGGCTGATGCCAGGTCGGCTCCTGCCGGCCGCCGCCGGCGTCCTTGTCGGCATGGGCGTCGCCGCCCGGCACTGCGACCACCGGCGACGGC
>NZ_AQOI01000835.1:0-356 GCF_000364665.1 Xanthomonas sp. SHU 199 | reverse complement strand
GGCCGGTGCGGCCTCCGAATGGGCATCGGACACGCTAGCGGAATGGTCGTCGTCGTTGTCCGCGGACAGCGGCGCATCGGCCGGCGCCTGCCGCAGCGACTGCTGCGCCAGCACGCGCTCGAAGGCGTCGTCGTCGAGCGCGGTGTGGTGATCGGCGTGATCGGCGGCAGCGTGGTCCAGATGGTCGGCGCGCGACCACTCTTCCAACGCCTCGTGGTCGCGGGCGACCGTCTCCTCCTCGGCCAGCGGCTCGGCCGGCTCCAGCGGCGGCAGTTCCGGCGCATCGACATCGCGGTGCGCGACCACCGGCACCGCGGCGCTCGCCGCCAGCGCGGCGTCGTCGTCGCGCGGCAACG
>NZ_AQOI01000834.1:0-1960 GCF_000364665.1 Xanthomonas sp. SHU 199 | reverse complement strand
TTCGGCACCGAGCGTGCCCGGCAGGCTGCCGGCACGGGTCTGCGCCAGCGCATCCTGCAGCGTGCGGTAGACGAAATCATGGATCAGCCGCGCGTCGCGGAAGCGCACCTCGTGCTTGGCCGGATGCACGTTGACGTCGACCCGCGCCGGCTCCAGTTCCAGGAACAGCACATAGGCCGGCTGGCGGCCATGGAACAGCACGTCGCCGTAGGCCATCTTCACCGCATGGGCGACACTGCGATCGCGCACCGAGCGGCCGTTGACGTAGAGGTATTGCTGATCGGCGCTAGCGCGCGAGTAATGCGGCTGCGCAATCCAGCCATGCAGGCGCAGGCCGGCACCGCTGTGGTCCACGCGCAGCGCCTGCTTTGCGAAGTCTTCGCCCAGGGTCTCGCCCAGGCGCGCGTCCGAGTACAGATCGCCCGGCTTGTAGCGCCGCGACGGCTTGCCGTTGTGCGAGACGCGCAGCTCTACGTCCGGGCGCGCCAGCGCCAGCGAACGCAGCCACTCCTCGATGTGGCCCAGTTCGGTGCGTTCGGCGCGCAGGAACTTGCGCCGCGCCGGCACGTTGTAGAACAGCTCGCGGACCTCGACCAGGGTGCCCGGCGGCAATGCGCGCGGCTGCACCTCGCCGACCTTGCCGCCTTCGACCTGCAGGGCAGCGCCGTGTTCGTCGCCGGCACGGCGCGAGGCCAGGGTGAAGCGGCTGACCGAGGCGATCGACGGCAACGCTTCGCCGCGAAACCCGAGCGTGCCCACCGATTCCAGGTCGTCCAGCGAGGCGATCTTGCTGGTCGCGTGCCGCGAGATGGCCAGCGGCAGTTCCTCGGGCGCGATGCCGCCACCGTCGTCGCGGATGCGGATCAGGCGCACGCCGCCTTCTTCCAGATCGATGTCGACGCGGTGCGCACCGGCGTCCAGCGCGTTCTCCACCAGTTCCTTGACGACAGAGGCCGGACGCTCGACCACTTCGCCGGCAGCGATCTGGTTGATCAGGATCTCGGGTAGCTGACGGATGCTCATGCCGTCCCCGCTCCATGCGCACACAGACGCGCGCCGGTCGAGGCGACAGGACGAAAACGACAGCAGAAGAAGAACATCGGCACGGCTCGCGGCGCGGACGCCGTCATCGAGGATCAGCCGTTAATGATAGCGCCTCAGCGGCTGCCGCCGGCCACCGTGCTGGCCGCTTCCGCCTCGGCCTGCGCGCGCGCGGCGAACAGCGTGCCCGGCGGCGGCTGCCGGGTGAAGAAGGTGCTGACGCCATCGAGCACGGCACCGGCGATGCGGCGCTGGTAGGCCGGATCGGTCAGCCGGCGTTCTTCGTCCGGGTTGGAGATGAAGGCGGTCTCGACCAGCATCGCCGGCATGTCCGAGGTGCGCAGCACCGCGAAGTTCGCGCGCTCGATCTCCGGCTTGTGGTTGTTGCCGATCCGCTTCAGCCCGCCCAGCACTTGCTCGGCCGCATCTTCGGAGGACTTCATGTGGCCGCTCTGGGCCAGGTCCAGCAAGACGTTGGCCAGAGTGCTGTCGGTCTTCTGCAGGCGCACGCCACCGATCAGGTCGGCGGCGTTTTCCTTGTCCGCCAGCCAGCGCGCGCGCTGCGAGGACGCGCCCTTGGTCGACAGCACGTACACCGAGGAGCCGGTCGCGCTGCGGTTCTCGGCCGCGTCGGCGTGGATCGAGATGAAGATGTCGGCCTTGGCCGCACGCGCCTTCTGCGCGCGCATCGGCAGAGGAATGAACACGTCGGTGGTGCGGGTCATGTAGGCCTTCATGCCCGGCGTGGCGTTGATCTGGCGCGCCAGTTCGCGGCCGATCGCCAGGGTCACGTCCTTCTCGTGCTTGCCGGTCGGACCGCTGGCACCGGGATCCTGGCCGCCATGGCCGGGATCGATGGCCACGATCAGCGGACGCATGCCGGGCGCCATCTTCACCCGCGAGGCCGCGCTCGGCATCA
>NZ_AQOI01000833.1:0-2405 GCF_000364665.1 Xanthomonas sp. SHU 199 | reverse complement strand
AGGCGGCGCCGACGGCGCAGGCGCAGCGGGTTCGGCGCTTGCCGGCTTGGGGAAGGCGGCGGCCAGTTCCTCGATGCTGTAGCGCTGCGTGCGGCTCTCGCCGGCGTTGTCCTGGGGCTTGTTGCGGCGGAATAGGCTGACCATGGATGACGCGTGGACCGGAAACGAAGAATGCTACCACTTGCGACCTGAGCGGCCGGTGCAGCGGGGGCGAGCTGGGATGGTTGGCAAGGTGGGCTTCGGGCGTCGCGACTGCGTGTGTCGCGCCAGGCGCGGTTCCTGGCCCTTTGCGGGATCAGCCGCGACAGGCGGGTGCCCACTGAAGCACAGTCGCAGGGTGCAGTTGCGGAATTGCCATGGTTTTTCGACGTAATGGCTCCGCCGCACCCTCACCCCAACCCCTCTCCCGGAGGGAGAGGGGCTTGTCACTGTGGGCGCGGGTGTTCCTGGAGAGTCGAAACTGCTCCTGCGACAGCCTCAACAGCGTCGCGATCCCAACGCCCGCATTCAGCAAAAAACGATTCCCCAATCCCCATTCCCCATTCCCAGCTCTTCACAGCTTGCCCTTCATCGACCGGTAGTCGCGCGGGGTCATGCCCACGGTGGCCTTGAACTGGCGGGCGAAGGCACTCTGGTCGGCGAAGCCGCACAGCTGGCCGATGCTGGCGATGCTGTCGTCGCCGTGCAGCAGGCGCATCGCCGCTTCGATGCGCATCTTGGTCAGCAGTTGTTGCGGGGTCAGCTGGAACACGCGGCGGAAGTGCCGCTCCAGTTGCGCCACCGACAGCTCGGCCAGGTCGGCCAGGGTCTGCACGCGCAGGTTGTCGCCGTAGTGCGCCTGCATGTGTTCCATGGCGCGGCTGATGCGCTCGTAGGCGGAATGGCGGCTGTCCGGCTGGCCCAGGTCGCGGGAGATGCCGACCACGCCGATCACCTCCTCGCCCTCGCACAGCGGGCGCTTGAAGGTCAGGCACCAGCCGGGAGTGCGGTTCGGGAACAAGTGCACTTCGAGCTGGTTCTCGATCACCTCGCCGCACAGCACGCGCCGGTCCTGCATCAGGTAGCTGCCGCCCAGCGGCAGCGGGAACACGTCCGCGGCCGACTTGCCGATCAGATCGGCGCGGTATTTCTTGCCCAGCCGCCGCACCAGGGTCAGGTTGACGTGGGTGTAGCGGCCGTCGCGGTCCTTCACGAAGAACACCACGTCCGGCAGGGCGTCGAACAGCGTCTGCAGTTCCAGTGCCGAAATCAGAGTGTCCATGGCGTTCACCTGCGGGAGTGGGCGGCGGTGCGGGCGCGCCGCCGCGCGTCCCCTGAATGCCGATGCTAGCCTAAGTCGGCACCGGCGGGCGTCGCCGGGTTGTGCGAACTTCCGCATTGGCGACAGGCAAACGCTGCTAGCCGGCGACGGTGCCGAATGTGAGCATGGCTCCATGCATACACTCGATGTCATCGACTCGCACAGCGCCGGCGAACCGACCCGTGTCGTCGTCTCCGGCTTCCCCGATCTGGGAACCGGTTCCCTGGCCGAGCGCCGGGAGCTGTTCCGCACGCGCTTCGACGCCTGGCGCAGCGCCATCGCCTGCGAGCCGCGCGGCTCGGACACCATGGTCGGCGCGCTGCTGCTGCCGCCGGTGGCCGCCGATGCCTGCGCGGCGGTGATCTTCTTCAACAACGTCGGCTACCTGGGCATGTGCGGCCACGGCACCATCGGCCTGGTGCGCACGCTGGCCGAACTGGGCCGGCTGAGCGCGGGCACGCACCGCATCGAGACGCCGGTGGGCACGGTCGGCGTGGAACTGCACGCCGACGGCCGCGTCTCGGTCGACAACGTCGAGAGCTACCGCCACGCCACCGGCGTCGAAGTGCAGGTGCCCGAGTACGGGCGCGTGCGCGGCGACGTGGCCTGGGGCGGCAACTGGTTCTTCATCACCGAACAGACCCCGTGCGCGCTGGAACTGCGCCACCAGCGCGCGCTGACCGCTTACACCGAGGCGGTGCGGCTGGCGCTGGAGGCGGCGGGCATCCGCGGCGCCGACGGCGGCGAGATCGACCACATCGAGATCAACGGGCCGGCGCCGGACGCCAGCGCCGATGCGCGCAACTTCGTGCTGTGCCCGGGCCTGGCCTACGACCGGTCGCCCTGCGGCACCGGCACCAGCGCCAAGCTGGCGTGCCTGGCCGCCGACGGCAAGCTGGCGCCGGGCCAGGTGTGGCGCCAGCAGGGCATCCTCGGCAGCGTGTTCGAGGGCAGCTACACGGCCGGTGCGCGCGGGGTACTGCCGCGCATCACCGGGCAGGCCTACATCACTGCGCGCGCGCAGTTGTCGATCGATCCGCAGGATCCGTTCGCCTGGGGCATCGGCGCCGCATGAGCGGTTTCGACCTGATCGTCGTCGGCGCCG
>NZ_AQOI01000832.1:0-991 GCF_000364665.1 Xanthomonas sp. SHU 199 | reverse complement strand
CCCCGCCGGTCTGCGCGTGGCGATCGTCGAGTCGGGCAGTATCGGCGGCGGTTCCACCGCCGCGGCGATGGGTCACCTGGTGGCGATGGACGACGATCCGGCGGAACTGGCGCTGTCGGCGTACTCGCTGCGTTTGTGGGAAGAATTCGCGCCGCTGCCGGAGGCCGAGTTCAGCCGTTGCGGCACGCTGTGGGTGGCGCGCAAGGCGCGCGAACTGGAGGCGATTCCGGCCAAGATCCAGCGCCTGGCCGCGGCCGGCGTTGACGCCGAAGCGCTCGATGCGCAGCGCTTGTACCAACTGGAGCCGGCGCTGGTGCCGGGCCTGGCCGGCGGCATGCGCGTGGCCGCCGAGGCGGTGGTGTATCCGCCGCGGATGGCGCGCTACCTGGTCGAGCGCGCCTGCGCCGCCGGTGCGCAGTTGTACGCCGGGCGTCGTGCCACCGCGCTGCTGGACGCCGGCGTGCGCCTGGACGATGGCAGCGTGCTGCATGGTCCGGTGCTGGTCGCCACCGGCTGCGCGGTGCCCGAGTTGCTGCCGGAACTGCCGATGCGTGCGCGCAAGGGGCAGTTGGTGATCACCGACCGCTATCCGGGCTTCGTCGCCCATCAATTGCTGGAACTGGGCTATGCCGACAGCGCGCACGGCAGCGACGGCAGCAGCGTGGCGTTCAACGTGCAGCCGCGGCCGACCGGGCAACTCCTGATCGGCTCCTCGCGCGAATTCGATGCGACCGACCGCACGGTGTCGATGCCGATGCTGCAGCGGATGCTGGAGCGCGCCTTCGCGTTCCTGCCGGGCCTGCGGCAACTGCAGGCGATCCGGGTGTGGACCGGCCTGCGTCCGGCCACGCCGGATGGGCGTCCGTACCTGGGCGCGGTGCCGGAGCGGCGCGACGTGTGGGTCGCAGCCGGCCACGAGGGCCTGGGCGTGACGACGGCGCTGGGCAGTGCGCGCCTGCTGCTGGACCAGTTGCTGCAGCGGCCCACGGCC
>NZ_AQOI01000831.1:0-9522 GCF_000364665.1 Xanthomonas sp. SHU 199 | reverse complement strand
GCCGCCGCGGCGTCCGCCGCCGCGCTGCTGCTGCTTGCCCTCGGCCGCCTTCAGTTCGGCCTCGGTCGGCTCCGGCGGCGCTTCGCCCGGCTTCAGCGCGTTCACCTTGGTGCCGGGCTTGAGCCGGAACTGGCCCTCGGTGACCACCCGCTCACCGGCCTTCAGGCCTTCGGTCAGCTGCACGTGGCTGTCGCCCACTTCCGCGCCCTGCTTCACCGTCTGCATCTTGACCGTGTTGTCGGCCTGCACCACGTACACGTAGTCGCCGTTGGGCCCGCGCTGCACCGCCTGGGTCGGGACCACCACGCCGTCGGCCACGGTGCGCAGGGTCAGGCGCACGTTGACGAACTGGCCCGGCCACAGCGCACGGTCGTTATTCGGGAAGACGGCGCGGACCTTGAAGGTGCCGGTGTCGGCGCTGATCTGGTTGTCGATCACGTCGACCTGGCCGTCGCTGGCGATCGGATGCGCATCGGTGCGGTCCAGCGCGGTCACCGGCAGCGGCGCGGCCGCCTGCGCCTGGCGCACGTCCTGCAGCTGGATCTCCGGCAGGTTGAAGGTCACGTAGATCGG
The DNA here is from genome assembly GCF_000364665.1 of Xanthomonas sp. SHU 199. NCBI lineage: Bacteria > Pseudomonadati > Pseudomonadota > Gammaproteobacteria > Lysobacterales > Lysobacteraceae > Xanthomonas > Xanthomonas sp. SHU 199. The sequence goes on along the minus strand of NZ_AQOI01000831.1, from coordinate 8,949 downwards.
GTGCACCTGGGTGATGGTGACGATGGTGCTGCTGGTGCTGACGATGTTGCCCACGTCCACGCCGCGGATGCCGGCGATGCCGTCGCTGGGGGCGAGGATGCGGGTGTACTGCAACTGCACCTGCGCCGCACGCATCTGCGCGTCGTTGGCGGCGACCGCCGCTTCGTACTGCGCCACCTGGTTGCGCTGCGTGTCCAGGTCGGTCTTGGCCACGTACTGGCGGTAGGCCGGCGAGTCGGAGCGCTGGAAGGTGGAACGCGCGGTGGCCAGCAGCGCCTGGTTCTGGCGCTTGCTCGCCGCGGCCTGGTCGTAGCTGGCCTGCAGCGAGCGCGGGTCGATCTGCGCCAGCAGCTCGCCCTTCTTCACTTCCTGGCCTTCGCGGAAATTCAGGCTCATCAGCTGGCCGCCGACCTGCGGGCTGACGGTGACGGTGCTCAGCGCGGTCACCGTGCCTGTGGCGGTGGCGTAGATCGGCACCGCCTGGTGGGTGGCGGCGACGACGGTCACCGGGACCGGCGTGTTGTCGCTGTCGTCGCCCATGCCGTCACCGGGGCCGCCGCCCTTGTGATGTCCGCCGCGCATGACGTGCATGCCCACCACCACCACGGCCACCGCTGCGAGGATCAGCAGCGCAATCTTCCAGAAACGCGACATCCGGGGAAACTCCTGTGGCGAGGCGGGGTGGAGGGCCCTCCCGCAGTGGCTGGTGACGAGCGAGAAAGCATATCGCCGGCGCGTTGCGATTGGACCATGACTGAAGGGACAGACCACGCGGGCGGGCAAGGCCGTTCGTCCGCTCTCGCAACGCGCAGGCGGCGCATCGGTTGACACGGATTCGCAAGGGTTTTTTGTCCGCAGCGGGATCCGTGGCCGCCCCTCGCCGGCGGCCGATGCACTACAGTGACTGAACGCCCGTTGCGTCCCGATCTGGAGCCTTGCCATGCCGCGCCTGTCCCGCCTGCTGTCCGCGATGCTGTTCGCCGTCCCCGCCCTGGCCTGGGCGCAGAGCGCCGAGCGCCCGGAGGTGACGGCCGCCGCGGCCAGGCTGCAGGCCAAGGTGGTGGAGTGGCGGCGCGACTTCCACCAGCACCCGGAGCTGTCCAACCGCGAGGAGCGCACCGCCGCCAAGGTCGCCGAGCGGCTGCGCGCGCTGGGCCTGAAGCCGCAGACCGGCATCGCCCATCATGGCGTGGTGGCGATCGTCAAAGGCGCGCTGCCGGGGCCGAAGATCGCCCTGCGCGCGGACATGGACGCGCTGCCGGTGACCGAGCAGACCGGCCTGCCGTTCGCCTCCAAGGCCACCAGCGAGTACCGCGGCGAGACCGTGGGGGTGATGCACGCCTGTGGCCACGACGCGCACACCGCGATCCTGCTCGGCGTCGCCGAGGCGCTGGTGGCGATGCGCGCGCAGCTGCCGGGCGAGGTCATGCTGGTGTTCCAGCCCTCGGAGGAGGGCGCGCCGGGCAACGAAGAGGGCGGCGCCTCGCTGATGCTCAAGGAAGGCCTGTTCCGCGACTTCAAGCCGCAGGCGATGTTCGGCCTGCACGTGTTCTCCAGCGTCCAGGCCGGCAAGATCGCGGTGCGCGGCGGCCCGCTGATGGCCGCCTCGGACCGTTTCAGTATCAAGGTGATCGGCCGCCAGACCCACGGCTCGGCGCCGTGGAACGGCATCGACCCGATCGTGACCAGCGCCGACCTGATCGGTGCGGCGCAGACGGTGATCAGCCGACGCGCCAACCTGTCCAAGCAGCCGGCGGTGCTCAGCTTCGGTGCGATCAAGGGCGGCATCCGCTACAACATCATTCCCGACGACGTGGAGATGGTCGGCACCATCCGCACCTTCGACGAGGGCATGCGCCAGCAGATCTTCGCCGACCTCAGGACCGTGGCCGAGCACACCGCCGCCGCGCACGGCGCCAAGGCCGAAGCGCACGTGCCCGACCAGGACGGCAACCCGGCCACGGTCAACGACCCGGCGCTGACTGCGCGCATGCTGCCCAGCCTGCAGGCGGTGGTCGGCGCCGGCAACGTCTACGAACCGCCGCTGCAGATGGGCGCGGAGGATTTCTCGTTCTACGCGCAGCAGGTGCCGTCGATGTTCTTCTTCGTCGGCGCCACCGGCCCCGGCATCGACCCGGCGACCGCGCCCAGCAACCACTCGCCGCAGTTCCTGCTTGACGAAACCGCCCTGGACGTCGGCCTGCGCGCGATGCTGCAGGTGACGCTGGATTATTTGAAGCAGTGATTGGGGAGTCGGGATTGGGGATTCGTAAGAGATTGGGTGCGTCGGCTTAGGGAATCGTCAGCGGTGCTGCCCCATCGCATATCCGTTGGAGCGGCGCTCGATCGTCCCCGGGGAGTCAATCGTCATGCAGGTGCGAGGCGCGATGTGGCGCGCTTGCCGATGGCGCAATGCGTCGGGACTGAAGTCCCTCCCACAGTGCACCCTTTGTGGAAGCGACCTCGGTCGCGACGTGCAACGCCTCGCATCGACGCAAGCACGTCGATCCAAGTGAGCCAGATTTTGCTTTTGCCAATCCCGAATCCCAAATCCCGAATCCCCACCCCATACACCTCCCAGCCAGAACGCGCCCGCTACACTGCACGGCATGAACACCCCCCAGGATTCCAGTCTCGGCCGCGAGGTCGCCTACCCGTCGCAGTACGATCCCGCGCTGCTGTTTCCCATCCCGCGCGCTGCGGCGCGCACCGAGATCGGTCTCGACCCCGCGGCGCTGCCGTTCTTCGGCGTGGATCGCTGGCACGCCTACGAACTGAGCTGGCTCGATGCGCAGGGCAAGCCCTGTGTCGCCACCGCGACCCTGCACGTGCCGTGCGCCTCGCCCAACCTGATCGAATCCAAATCGCTCAAGCTCTATCTCAACTCGCTCAATGCGATGCGCTTCAACAGCGCCGAAGCGTTGCGCAGTTGCATCGTCACCGATCTGTCGGCGCGCGCCGGCGCCGACGTGGCGATGGAATTCGGCCTGCCGCCGATGGACACGCTGGGCGAGGGCGAGTCGCTCGATGCGCTGGACATCGCCATCGACTGCTACGGTCCGCCGCGTCCGGACTTCCTGTCCGCTGCCGACGGCGACGTGGTCGAGGAAACCCTGACCAGCGAATTGCTCAAGTCCAACTGCCCGGTCACCGGCCAGCCGGACTGGGCCTCGCTGCACCTGCGCTATCGCGGCGGCCGCATCGATCGCGAAGGCCTGCTGCGCTACCTGATCAGTTTCCGCGAGCATGCCGGTTTCCACGAGCAGTGCGTGGAACGCATCTTCCACGACCTGATGACGCGCTGCCGGCCGCAGTCGCTGCAGGTGGAGGCGCGCTACACCCGCCGTGGCGGGCTGGACATCAATCCCTGGCGCGCCACCGCGGACGTGGCCGAACCGCTGAGCTTCCTGCGCGATCTGCGTCAGTAGGCCAGCGCTGACACTGCGATTGCACCATCGGCCGCGACGCGCGACATCGTCGACGCGGCCGAGCGTGCTGCAGTCGGGACTGAAGTCCCTCCCACAAGAAGCGCCCTGCGGGGAGCGCTGTCGTCAGCTTCTCTGCGGCAGGCCGGGGTTCGCGCAGTCGTCGCCTGGACGATGCGCCCACATGGCGATGGTGGCGCGTGCCCGCGGTCCCGCTGGCATGCACGGTCCCAAGCGTTTGAGCGACACATCTCGCCGCGTTGGCATACGCGCGGCGCGCCTGAACCGCAGCCGCGCGGTTCACGGCCGCGCGATCCTTTTTTAACAAATCCTGTGACACCGTGGCAGCGTCCCATCACGCAGGAAGCCACGCGATGAACAGCGACAAGCGCGCCGATTTCTCGGCGGTCACCGCCAAGGTGGATACCACCGCCGACGTCGTACAGAAGGCGGATTTTTCCGCCGTGCAGAGCAAGGTCGACAGCACCGCCGAGCAGGTGCAGCAGGTGTACGTGGTCAAGCCTGGCGATTCGTTGTCCAAGATCGCCAAACTGCATTACGGCGACGGCAATGCCTGGACGCGCATCTTCGAGGCCAACCGCGACGTGCTGGCCGACCCCGACAAGATCTATCCCGGCCAGACCCTCAAGCTGCCGGCCGGCGCCTGAGGCGTCGCCACCACCCCCTTTCGTTATTCCGACAGGAGTCCTCACCGATGAAGACCCGCTCGATCTCCGCATTTTCGCCCCTGATGATCGCCCTGGTCGGCGCGTTGGCGCTGGCCGGCTGCAAGAAGCAGGAGCAGCAACAGACCGTGTCGCCCGATCCCACCTCGTCCGCGCCGACCGAGCAGATGCCGGGTCCGGCCGCAGCCCCGGCGGAGCAGCCGGCGCCGGCCGCCGCAGGCGCCAATGCGGTGAACGTGGCCGCCGTCGCTGTCGGCAACACGGCCGCCGCGGACAAGTCCGTCGCGCCGATGACCACGCTCGCCAGCAAGGACAAAATCATCGTTTCGGTGAAGACCGAGGGCTCGGCGACCAACGCCAACGTCGGCGTCAAGCTGGTGTTCCAGGACGGCCAGACCGCCGGCGAGCGCACCGAGACGCTCAATACCAGCGGTGCCGACACCACCAACTTCGAGTTCACCAATCCCAAGGGCTGGCCGGCCGGCCAGTACAAGGCCGAGGTCACCGTGAACGGTCAGGCGGCGGGCACGCCGCAGACGTTCGAGGTGAAGTGATCCAGGGCTGAGGCCCGGTCACGGGTCGCACGCGCCGCCTCTCTCCCGGCACGTGCGACACGCTGGCGCAGCCGCGAGGCTGCGCCTTTTTATGCGTGGCCCGATGCTCCGACAGCGCTGCCGATACGCTGGAGGAAGAAGATGTGGGGGACTTCAGGACACTCCCATCGCCCGGAAACCCGTCATAGGAGCGGCTTCAGCCGCGACCGGCCTTAGCGGGTACTCCCGTCGCGGCTGACGCCGCTACTGCCACAGAGGCGCAAGCTGCATCCGGCGGATCAGCGGCGCTCTTCCATCACGACGCACGTCCTGGACGATGCCTTGCCGTCCACTCGGCGGCGTCTGCGCGCACCACCGCTGGCCAGCACCGCGCAGCCGCGCACGGCGATCAGTGATGCGCGTGCAGATCCAGCATGCGCCCACCCACCACCACCTGGCGCAGGCGCAGGTCGCTGTCCAGCACCACCAGGTCGGCGCGGGCGTCGGGAGCGATGCGGCCGCGGTCGCCCAGGCCCAGGTAGTCGGCCGGGAAGGTGGACACGCGCTGTGCGGCATCGGCCAGTTCCAGACCCGCCTGCACCAGGTTGCGCAACGCCTGATCCATGGTCAGTGCGCTGCCGGCCAGCGAGCCGCTGGCCAGGCGCACGCAGCCGCCGCACTTGTGCACGCGCTGCTCGCCCAGTGCGTATTCGCCGTCGGGCATGCCGGTGGCGGCGGTGGCGTCGGTCACCGCGTACAGGCGCGGGATCGCGCGCGCGGCAAGGCGAATCACGCCGGGATGCACATGCTGCAGGTCGGGAATGAGTTCGGCGTACTGCGCATGCGCCAGCGCCGCGGCGGCGATGCCGGGGCGGTAGTGGTCCACGCCGGTCATGCCGTTGAACAGGTGGGTGAAGCCGGCCGCGCCGGCCTGCAGCGCCGCCACGCCGTCCTCGTAGCTGCCGGCGCTGTGGCCGAGCTGCACGCGGATGCCCAGCGCGGTCAGCGCCGGAATCAGCGCGGTGTGCGCGCCGATCTCCGGCGCCAGGGTCAGTACCCGGATCGGCGCCAGCGCCTGCCACTGCTGGACCAGGGCGAGGCTGGCCTCGATCGTGCGATCGGGTTGGGCGCCCAGCCGCTGCGGGCTGATGAAGGGGCCTTCCAGGTGCACGCCGGCGATGCAGGCCGCGTCGGCATCGGGCGCGGCCATGGCCGCGGCGACGCCGCGCAGTGCGTGCGCGATCTCCTCGACGCCGGCGGTCATGGTGGTCGCCAGCAGGGTGGTGGTGCCGAAGCGCAGGTGGGTGCGGGCGATGCGTCGCGCCGCGTCGCCGCCCTGCATCAGGTCCACGCCGGCGGCGCCGTGCACATGCAGGTCGACGAAGCCCGGCAGGATCAGCGGCAGCTGCGGATCGTCGCCGCCGCTGTGGTCGTCCACCTGCAGCCCGCGCACGTGGGTGTCGAAGTGGACGTGGCCGCGGCGCCAGCCCAGCGGGGTGAGCAGGCGGCCATGCAGGGAACGCGTATCGGTCATGGCGCGGGCTCGGCGACGATCACCTCGATGCCCAACCGCTGCAGCCCCTCGCGGGTGGCCTCGTCGATGCCGGCGTCGGTGATGATGGCGTGGATCTGGTCCAGGCGGGCGATGCGGTGCAGGCTGACCCGGCCGAACTTGGAGGCGTCGGTCAGCACCACGATGCGCCGCGCGCGCTCGACCATGCGGTGGTTGAGCCGCGCTTCGGCCTCGTCGTGGGTGGTCAGGCCGAACTGCAGGTCCAGGCCGTCCACGCCCAGGAACAGCGTGTCGAAACCGTAGGCGTTGAGGCTGGCCTCGGCCTGGCTGCCCTGCAGCGACAGCGACTGCTGGCGCAACTGGCCGCCGGTGAGCAGCACGTTGATGCCGGGCGCGTTGGCCAGTTCCCAGGCGATGTTGAGGCCGTTGGTCATCACCGTGACGTCGCGGTGCGCGCGCAGGTGCCGGGCCAGGGTCATCGTGGTCGAACCGGAGTCGATGATGATGTTGGCGCCGGGCTGCACCATGCGCGCGGCACAGGCGCCGATCGATTCCTTCAGCGGCAGGTTCAGCGCGTCCTTTTCATGGATGTCCTGCTCCTGCGGCGGCGTGCGCACCAGCGTGGCGCCGCCGTGGGTGCGGGTGGCCAGGCCCTGCGCCTCGAAATGGTTGAGATCGGCGCGAATGGTCACCGCCGACACGTCGAAGCGTTCCACCAGATCGGCAACCTGCACCGTGCCATGTTCGAGCAGCGACTGCAGGATCTGCTGGCGGCGGGAGCGGGTGTTGCGCATGGCCATTCTCGGATTCGCGGGCGACCGGGAAGATTAGCCGTTCGCCGCGACGCCGGCAGCCGCTTCGGCGTGTGGCCGGCGCGCGCCGGCGCGGTTGGCGCTGCAGGCGCGGGCGTATTCGCCCAGGCACAGGCCGATGCGGTGCTGGACCAGCGCCGCCGGGGTAGTGGCGAGCTGGCCGGCGCGCACCGCGCGGTACTGCTCGGGCAGGAACTGGCTGAGCAGCACCAGCGGCGGCGCATGTGCTTCCAGGTTGGCGAGCAAGGTGTCCACCGCCGTGCGCACCGCCGGCGCGCCCCAGTAGTAGCGGCAGCGGTCGCTGAAGGAATAGCGGCGCAGCAGGCGCTGCTCGGTCGCGTCGCCCGGGTAGTAGGACTGCCAGGATCCGGGTTGCGCCAGCATCGCCGCGTCCAGCACCTGCGGCAGCTGCGAGCACTGCGCCGCGGGGAGCAGTTCGGCTTCGATCGCGGCCAGCGCGCACAGCGCTTCGCGATAGGCGAAGGTGGCGGCCGGGCCGACCTTGAGGATGGCGAAGTGGTCGCGCACCAGCGCGTGCAGCGCGTCCTCGCGCTGGTAGTCGGTGGAGTGCGCCTCGAACACGATGCGCGGTTGCTGCTCGAGGAAATCGGCCAGCGCGGCGGCGGCGGCCGGATCGTAGTCGTGCACGCTACTGTGGTCGAAATCCACGCCCGGCTGCACCACCAGCGCGATCACCCGCTGCCACGCGGCGCGCAGCGGCGGCGTGTCGAAGGCCTGCCGGTGGATGGCCAGGGTCTGCGCGGCCGCGGCCGGCGTGGTCACCTGCAGGCCGCCGGCCAGCGAAGCTTCGCCGCCGGGAATCGGCACCTCGGTGCCGATCACGTATACCGGTGGTGGCAGCCCATGTGCGGCGGCGGTGCGCTCGGCGATTTCGGCCAGTTCGGCCGACCGCGCGGCGACGATGGCATCGGGCAGCGGCACCGGGTCGTCGGCGCAGGCCATGCTGCAGTCCAGGTGGATCTTGTGGAAGCCCGCGGCGACGTACTGTTCGATCAGCACGCGCGCATGCGCCATGGCCTCGGCGGCCGGTCCCTTCTGCCAGGCGTTCGGGCCCAGGTGATCGCCGCCCAGGATCAGCCGCGCGCGCGGGAAGCCTTCCGTGTCGGCCAGTGCGCCGACGTAGTCGCGGTATTGCGCCGGGGTCATGCCGGTGTAGCCGCCGAACTGGTCGACCTGGTTGGAGGTGGCCTCCACCAGCAGCAGCGTGTCGTGGGCCAGCGCGACCTGCATCGCCGCGCGCAGCACCTGGTCGTTGCTGCAGCAGACGCTGTACAGGCCGACGTTGGCGCCGGCGCGGTGGGAGGCGAGCAGGGTCTGCAAGGGCGACATGGACACTCCGGCGGATCAGGAATAAGCGGGATGGCAGGCCAGCAGCGCGGCACCGCGGGCGCCGCCGGCATCGCCGAAGCGCGGCGGCACCATCGGCGGCACCTGCACGCCGGCGAACAGGTGCGCGGCGATGGCGTCGGGTAGTTGCCGGTACAGCGGCGGGTATTGCGACAGCCCGCCGCCGAGCACGATCACGTGCGGGTCCAGCGCCAGCACCACGGCGGCCAGGCTGTGGCCGAGCAGGTCGCGGTGGATGTCCAGCGCCTGCTGCGCGCGCGCATCGCCGGCCTCGGCCAGAGCGATCACCGCGCTGGCGTCGGCGGCGTCGCTGCCGAGATGGCGCGCGATCGCCGCCACGCCGCTGCCGGACACGTAGCGCTCCACGCAGCCCTGCAGGCCGCAGCCGCAGTCCAGCAGCGGCAGGCGATGGCGCTGCAGCAGGTGCCCGGGCACGCTCCAGTGGCCCCATTCGCCGGCGATGCCGTTGCAGCCGGCGAGCAGGCGGCCCTGCACGCAGAAGCCGCCGCCGGCGCCGGTGCCGAGGATGGCGCCGAACATGCTGGGGTAGCCGTCGGCGGCACCGCCGTGCGCCTCGGACAGCGCGAAGCATTGCAGGTCGTTGCCGATGCG